>JAKBDW010000583.1:0-3273 GCA_021834245.1 Pseudomonadota bacterium | reverse complement strand
CCGCCGTAGACTAGCGCGAGCCGGAAGCCGGTGTGGGCACCTAGCACTTCGGCATCCTTGTGGATCTGTATTGCCAGTTCGCGTGTTGGGGCGAGAATGACGACCCGCGGCTGGTTGGCGCGGCGAATGGCGTCTGCCGGGTGGCACAACAAGTGGTGAAATGCCGCTAGCAAGAAAGCTGCGGTCTTGCCGGTACCCGTTTGCGCCTGCCCGGCCACGTCCTGCCCAGTCAGCGCCAGCGGCAAGGCCGCGGCCTGAATCGGGGTGCAGAAATCGAAACCGATGTCGCGCAAACCGCGCAGCAGGGGCTCTGCTAAGCCAAGGTCGGCGAAATGCCTGTCTGTAAGGTGGTGTGAGCTCATCTATGCGCGTCTTAGAATAACAGGAAACGGGCTCGATTGGGATAAATTGCGCTAAAATGTGGCGTTTTTCCGCATTTTGGTGAGCCGTTCTTGCATTGGCTGGGTGAATCCGATCAAATATCAAGGATTCCTGTCCAGGAATGGGAACGCCTGGATTGCGGTAGACTCCATTTTTTCTGTCAGCACGGAGACATTCGATCATGAGTCAAGCTATTAGCCATGTCACGGACAGCTCGTTCGAGCAAGAAGTGCTCAAATCTCCCGGCCCAGTGCTGGTGGACTTTTGGGCAGAGTGGTGCGGTCCCTGCAAGATGATTGCGCCGGTCCTCGAGGAGATCTCCGGTGAATATGCCGGCAAACTCAAGATCATCAAGCTCAACATTGACGAGAATCCTGCGACACCACCGAAATACGGTATTCGCGGCATCCCCACGCTGATGCTCTTCAAGAACGGTAACGTGGAAGCCACAAAAGTTGGGGCCGTGTCGAAATCGCAGTTGTCGGCTTTCATTGACGGCAATCTCTGAAAAAGATGAAACGTATCGGAGACGCGATTATTCAGACTGGACGACGGCCCAAACAGGTGCTATTTTGTTCCGGAAGATACAAATAATTCTTTGAGTTTCTCAAATCCAGTTAGCTAGTTAAGCTTAAGCCCTTTTTTTCCAACTTGTAGGGCTGCCGATGGGCAAGTCCTTCCTTTTCCCCCATGTACCCAGCTGCTACCGACCAGACCCGTACTCTTATGAATCTTTCCGAACTTAAGAAGAAACCCGCCACCGAACTTGTTGATATGGCGGCCGCCATGGACCTCGAGGGCGGCAGCCGGCTGCGCAAACAGGACCTGATCTTTGCGCTGCTCAAGGCCCAAGCCAAAAAGGGAGAAGACATCACCGGAGAGGGTGTCGTGGAAATCCTGCAGGATGGGTTCGGGTTCCTGCGTTCGGCCGACAGTTCGTATCTGGCTGGTCCCGACGATATCTACGTCTCGCCCTCCCAGATTCGGCGTTTTAACCTACGCACTGGCGACACGGTAAGCGGCACTATCAGGCCGCCGAAGGAATCGGAACGCTACTTTGCCCTGCTTAAGGTGGACCAGGTCAATTACCAGTCCCCTGAAGAAGCAAAAAACAAAGTACTTTTTGAAAATCTCACCCCGCTGCACCCGAATCGCCGGATGATGCTTGAGCGCGATAACGCCTCAAGCGAGAACCTGACCGGCAGGGTCATTGATCTTATCGCTCCTATCGGCATGGGTCAGCGTGGTCTGATCGTATCTTCGCCCAAGAGCGGCAAAACGGTAATGCTGCAGAACATCGCCCATTCCATTACCGCGAACCATCCGGAATGCGTACTCATTGTGCTGTTGATTGACGAGCGCCCGGAAGAAGTCACCGAAATGCAGCGCTCGGTGCGCGGTGAAGTGATCTCCTCGACGTTCGATGAACCGGCTACGCGCCACGTACAGGTCGCTGAGATGGTCATCGAGAAGGCCAAGCGTCTGGTCGAACACAAACGCGACGTCGTGATTCTGCTGGATTCGATCACGCGTCTCGCGCGCGCCTACAACACCGTGGTACCGGCGTCAGGCAAAGTGCTGACCGGTGGCGTCGATGCCAATGCGCTGCAGCGGCCGAAGCGCTTCTTCGGTGCCGCGCGCAACATCGAGGAAGGTGGCAGCCTGACCATTCTGGCCACGGCACTGATCGAAACCGGCTCCAAGATGGATGACGTGATCTACGAAGAATTCAAGGGCACTGGCAATATGGAGATACACCTGGATCGCAGGCTTTCGGAAAAGCGCGTTTATCCGGCGATCAACATCAACCGCTCCGGTACCCGCCGCGAAGAGCTTCTTATTGAACCGGCTGAGCTGCAAAAGATGTGGATCCTTCGCAAGCTCCTGCACCCCATGGACGACATGGAGGCCTCCGAGTTCCTGCTCGACAAGCTGCGCTCAACCAAGAATAACGCTGAGTTTTTTGACTCGATGAAACGCTAAGCCGGACCGTCAATTCCCATACAGAGTTGATCCCGAACACAGGATGACCCCGGACTGCAGGACCAAGGGTGCGACCAGTGATAGGGAAGTGCGAGTGGGCGGACTGCCTGGAGCGCGCCAGTAGCTTAATGGGTTCGCCACGCTGGCTGATGCGCAAGAGCCGCATACGCCCGCCCGGACCAGAACGCCCCGGCATCCCCCCTGATCGCTGCCGTCGCGGTGAGTGAACCGACTCCGGGAATCTCGGCGATTCGCTTACTGGCGTGGTTCACGCTGCCCAGGTTTTGATGCGTTGTTCGATGACGGCAATCTCCTCGTAGCGCGCGGCGGCGTGAAGGCGCAGGCGCCGTCTCTCTTGACGGCGCCGCCTGCGCAATCCAAGCACTCAGACTTGACTCAGTGATGTTAGGGGTCAACGGCTTGCAGCACGCTCCGGCGCTCACCCCGACCGGGCGCGCGATTGCCCCTCAAGGGCGGTAGGTCCAAAGCTCATTGAGCTCGCCCTGCGTGCCAGTCGAGGCAGCCCCGTAACCCCCGAACAACCAGACGGTGCCGCTCGCGTCGGTCCAGGTGTCGTAGTATCCCCGCGCCCCGGGGATATTTCCGGGGGCGGGCGTACCGAGCGTACCGTAGACGTCTGTGGCGTCACCGGTGCTGGATCCCCCCTCCCAGGTCCATTGGCTGGTCGCGGGATTGAATTTCCAAAGATCATTGATAAGTCTCCGCAACCCGTCACTGCCATACGCCTCACCACCGAAGAGCCAGACGTTGCCATTCGCGTCAGTCCAGTTCTTCGCAGCAACCCGCGCGCCCGGGACATTAGTGGAGGCGGGGGTACCGAGCGTGCCATAGACGCCTGCGGTGTTAACGGTGTTGGATCCCCCCTCCCAGGTCCATTGGTTGGAGGCC
>JAKBDW010000130.1:0-3273 GCA_021834245.1 Pseudomonadota bacterium | reverse complement strand
ATGGGGCCAAAGGCCCAACTGACTGGCGATTCCAGGCAGCTTTGGTTGTATCTCGAACCCCCATTGCTCAATTGTTAAGCAGGCCACATCCTCGAAAACTGGCGGCCTCGTCGATGATTGCTTCTCTTCAGTGCTCGCTACGGGCCGCCATGATCTGGCTCGCCGTGAATTTGGAGCGCATCATCGCTCTGGCTTCAAAACAGCGGAAGTCTCTGTTTTCAGAGTGTTTACCGCCCACGGAAATCTATGCGGACCGCAGGAAAGCGGAAGTTAATCAGTGGTTGCTAAACTCGCAATTCGAGAATCAAATAGTGCATACCTATGAAACTCTTGATATCCGTGTCAACATTGGATTGGGTACTGGCTCACATTCAATGAACCGAGTGTGGGAACCCGTGCACAAAGATAGTCATTAGTTGAACTGCGCGCAGAGGCGATAACAATTGGATATCGGTCTCCGTGCGATAAAAAATTCGAATCGGGGTTTAAGCGGATGTGCTGCCCGGTCAAACGCAAAGATAATAGGGTTTCTTGTTCCCGGGAGGCGCGCCATCCACCTCGGCAACTTCTTTTTCAATAAACTGGCGGAGTACCTAAAACTGGAGATTTAAGTGAGATATCCCAAACTTGCGATCGTTGCCGCATCTCTGGCAGTTGCCTTTTCTGGCTATTCGGTGGCGGCGTACGCCGCGCAGACTGTGAAGATCGATGCGATCAACGAACTGTCTGGCGCTGGCGCTATTTCTGGTACCAATTTCAATAATGGTGTCAAGATGGCGGTGCAGCAGATCAACGCTGCCGGGGGAATCCTGGGTCGCAAAATCGACCTGGAAAGCTTCGACACGCAGACCAACCCCGGCATCGCCAGCGCGTTGATCCGCCGCGCCGCGGGCGACGGTGCCTATGCCGTGCTCGGGCCCGGGTTCTCAGGCTCGGTGATCGTCAGCATGAAGCAGGCCCAGCTGAACAAGATTCCGAACATCGTTGGTGCCGAGGCTAACAACATCAGCGAACAAGGAAATCAATATATTTTCCGCGCCTCGCTCGACCAAGCACAGTCGATGCCGTCGGTGGCCGCGTACATGACCAAGGAACTGCACGCCAAGAAAGTGGCGGTGGTCTGGGTGGACAACGATTTTGGCAAGGACGGGCGCGACAGCATCCGCTCCAACCTCGAAAAGGATGGCGCGCAGATCGTTAGCGACATTCCAGTGGAACAGGGTCAGGTCGATTTCACCAGCGCGGTCCTGAAGATCAAGGAGTCGAAGGCCGATGCGCTATTCCTCTACCTGAACGAGGGCGGCGATGCGCGTTTCTTGGTGCAGTTGCGCAAGTTTGGCTTTGCCGGCCCAGTGGTTGGCCAATCGTCCCTGGCCAACCCATCGGTGATCTCGCTGGCCAAGAGTGCGGCCAACGGCGTGTACTGTCAGGTCGGTCTGACCACGGCCGACAAGGATCCACTGGTCCAGAAGTTTATCTCGCAGTACGAAAGCGCATACCACTCCGTGCCCGACCAAAACAGTTTCAAGGGCTATATCGCGATGCAGACCGTGGCCGCCGCTACGGAGAAAATGGGTAAATTCGACCGTCAGGCTTTGGCGAACGAACTGCACCATATCAAGCTGAGTGCCAAGCAATATCCCGGCATCCTGTACAACCTTAGCTACGAACCGAATGGAAACATTCTGCGCAAGAGCTTTATGGTGCAAGTGCAGAACGGCAAACAGGTTATCGTGAAGGAATATCCAGCGAGCGCCAGCAAAGGTTAATCACAGTGGCCGCGTCTGCATTGCGGCGGCTACTGAGGTAACGCGATGGCTGACTTTATTTCGGCGAGCGATCCAAGGATCGTTCGCTGATCAGGTTACATCGGGAATACCTGAGGGAGTCCGTCGTAGACGTAATGGCGGGCGGCACGGTGAAGATGCGCGATAAAGTATTGCACCGCTGGCGCCACGGAAGAAGCTGAGCGGATGATTGCGCCGATTTTGATAGACAGCCCAGGCTGTTCCAGGCGCACCTCTTCTAGTTGTTCGCTGACCATGGGGTGGCGCATCAGTTCGGCCGGCATCATCCCTACATAGTCTGCGTTCGCGATTAGTGCAATCAGGCCGAGAGTGGAATTCACGACCGTGACGGAGGGAGGGGTGTCCAATCCGTACTGCGCGAACAGTGAGCTGGCATGTCCGCTGTCGGTCGCCTTGCTGGTGTAGACCCAGTTTGCACGCGCGAGATCGCGCAGGCTGCGGGCCCGCGCATGCACGCTGCCCTTGCGCGCAATCACGACCATGGTCGTCGCCATCAGTTCTTCAATGTGAAATTCTCCGTTGGCAAATCCGTCTGGAATACCGCCGACGGCGATATCCACGACTCCGGAGCGCAATGGCTGGAGTTGCTCCATATACATTTCCTCGGTCACACGCAGTCGAATGGCGGGAAACTCTCGGACAAAAGTGCGAAGCGCCTCCGGGATCACCAGCATCAGCGCTGCTGGAACCGCGGCGATGTTGAGCTCACCGTGCGTCACGCCCCCCATTTTCGCGATCTGCTCGGTGGCCTGCACGATTTCCTTGTTGACACGTCGCGCGTGCTCCAGCAGAAGATTGCCCTGCACGGTTGGAATCACACCGCGTGTGTTTCGCACCAGCAGCGGCGCGGCCAGCTCGAGCTCAAGATCTTTAATCATTTTGGTGAGCGCGGGCTGCGTATAGCCCAAGCGCTTCCCAGCTTTGCGCAAGCTGCCATCCTCAATGGCGGCGACGAGGGCCTGCAAGGCGTTCAGCTTCATGGCAATACCTGCGAAGTCAATGGAAGTGCGGCTGGATCGGTGAAGCAATTCACCTCGTCCCGCGTTCGAGCACCGGCTGGGATCTGGCCGCCAGCTTTGACCAGGCTCTCCTTGTATTGCGGGTCGAGCCCAGGCTGCATCATCGCCGGCATGTCGAGACACGCCCGCATGTTGGGTAGAGGCCGTTGTGCGGTGGTGCGTCGAAGCGCCAGGCGGACGCTGACGCTGACGAATCCGGCCGGCTTGCTGTTCCACTCGCTCCGCCTGATAGGCCGCGAACCCTGGTCAATTGCGTTATTCATGAACCCAGATATTGAGCAGTCGTGTGCTGATTGGACGAAGACAACCGCGTTGGATCGCTTGGTGGCACCTCGGCGGTTCGCCACCGACGCACGTATCGCAGTGTCGGTGGCGTGCTTGTCTAGCCGGGGATCCCAGGTCGGCATCCACCCAAGCGGCCGATGCCTCGGTGCGGGCAGGCCGAG
>JAKBDW010000161.1:0-3279 GCA_021834245.1 Pseudomonadota bacterium | reverse complement strand
CATGGATTGCGCTCATCAAAAAAGCGGGCTTCGACCTGTCGGCCCGGCTTGGCTACACGCAATTTCCTTAGGTGGAAACTCCAATAACCCAAGCCAGGGACCTCTACTAGGATCCGGTCATATGAGTCCGGGAAGAGCAAAGTGAAGGACGTGGTGTTTCTAAAATCAAATGTGCCAGGGCCCGGGCGCGCGGCTGCAGCCTATAAATTCCTTCTGCATGACGTTCCGGTGGGGCAATGTAACACCTCTCATGCAATACCGAGCGACCGATCCCTGCGCTCCCTGTCAATGCTTACTTTTTCGGAGTATAAAACCTTCAAGACCAAACATTGTCCGGAGTTTCATGGATCTCGCTAACGCGTTCGGAACTATTGCAGGCACGCTAACTACTGCCGCGTTCTTCCCTCAGACTCTTAAGACCTGGAGATCAAAATCAGCCGAGGACATCTCATTCGGGATGTTTGCGCTTTTTTCAGCAGGGGTGTTCCTTTGGATACTCTACGGAATCGGCATAGGTTCGCCGCCGGTGATCATCGCCAATGCGGTGACGCTGGTCATGGCCGTGATGATTCTGGTCTTTAAGATAAGGTACAAGTAACAGCACGTATTTCTGAAACGATCCATGCCCATATCTGCAGAAGATTCAATTGGTGTATTTGATTCTGGCGTTGGCGGACTGACCGTCGTTCATGCCCTGATGCAAGAGTTGCCGCACGAGAATATCGTCTACTTTGGGGATACCGCACGTGTACCGTACGGCGTCAAGTCGGTGGAGACAATCGCACGCTTCGCTACCCAGATAGTGGAATTCCTTCTCGACAGACGCGTGAAGTTGCTGATCGTTGCCTGCAATACTATGGCTGCGGTTGCCTCACAGGTCATCCGGCAGCTTTCATCTGTTCCTGTCCTTGATGTAATCGAAGTCGGCGCTCAAAGCGCGGCGCAACACTCACGCAACAAGCGCATCGGCGTAATCGGCACTCTAGCAACAGTTGCCAGCGGAGCTTATGATCTCGCAATTCGTCGGCACGACGCCTCAGTGCAGATTCTGTCCCAAGCCTGTCCGTTATTTGTTCCCCTCGTTGAAGAGGGTTGGTTGAATCACGCTGTGACACGCATGACGGCAGAAGAGTACCTTCTGCCGCTTTGCCGCGAGGGCGTCGACACCCTGGTGCTAGGTTGCACGCACTACCCCTTGTTGAAGCCGTTGTTGCGCGAAGTTGTGGGAGAAGATGTGCAACTGGTGGATTCCGCACTGACCGTCGCACATCAGACCGCAGCATTGTTGCACCGTGAAAATCTCGCTAATCCTCAAACCGGCCCTGCGCAATACCGTTTCTTTGTCACGGACGTCCCGCAGCGTTTCCAGGAAGTCGGCGGACGTTTTCTAGGCCGGGCGCTCAAAGATGTCCGTGTCGTGCAATGGTGAGCGATTGCTCATGAGTGAAGCACGTTTTGTTTTTGAGGCGACTCCGGATAATTTCTCGAAAATGGTGCTCGAGAACTCCGCTAAGGGGCCAGTGCTTGTCAACTATTGGTCACCTAGAGCTGGCCCCTGCATGCTTTTCATGCCGCGGCTTGTCAGGCTGGCAACTGAATATGCGGGTCGCTTCTTGTTGGTCACGATAAATACCGATCTGTACGCGCGTCTGGCACGCGAATACAGCGTCAATAGCGTTCCAACGATAAAGGTGTTTCGAAATGGAAAGGTCGTTGAAAGCGTTTACGGGGCGCAACCGGAAACTGAGATCAAATGCCTTATTGATCGGCACGTGCGCTCTGAATCAAGCAGCGGCCATGTTACCGCTATTCGTCACTACCAATCTGGCAATGTGGAGCAAGCGCTGACGCTTTTGGCGCAGGCGGCGATGGATGATCCTACCGATCTACGTATTTCAACTGACCTTATAAAGATCCTAATTCTCGAGAAACGACTTATTCAGGCGCAGGATTTGATAGACGCTCTCCCGGCATCCGCCAAGGCCGATAGTGCTATTGCCACATTGCGTGCGCATCTCGATTTTCTGCGTGTTGCCGCTGATGCGCCACCGCGAGATCGGCTGGAACAGGATGTATCCTAGCACCCGGAAAACCTTGAGGCTCGATTTCAACTGGGCGCGGTCAGGTTAGTACAGGACGACTATGCCGGCGCCATGGAAGAGCTCATTGAAATCGTGCGGCGTGACCGCAGTTTTCGCAACGATGCGGCGCGACTCGGGTTGGTGGCGATATTTAGGCTCCTCGGTGACAAAGGCGAGATCGTCGAGCACTATCGCAGTCTCGCACTGGATATTCTTGATAGCTAAATTGCGTAGGACGAACAGCTTGTCCTTCTTGCGATAAAAAGCGGCCCTGCTCTAGGAGGCATAAAAATGAGACGTCCGACTTACAAATCAGACAAGCATGTGCTGGCAGTATTGTCCGTCCTTGAGTGGCTGGGTCTTGTGCTTATTACCCTGGCTACGGTTATCGCGATCGGCCAGGAAACCGCACAGATCGCGGAACGTGGAAAGGTAGTGCTGCAGGATATCCTTCTTCTCTTTATCTACCTGGAAATCCTTACCATGGTTGGGCTTTATTTTTCGAGCGGCAAACTGCCCTTGCGATACCCAATCTATATAGCGATCGTCGCCATCGCGCGTTACATAATTATCGGAATGAAGGACCTGAATGGATGGACCCTTGTGGCACTGTCGGGGGCAATTCTTATATTAGCGTTTGCCACGCTCGCCATTCGCTACGGTCACGTGAAGTTCCCCTACGATGACTCATAAAAGGGTGGCGTCCAAGACGGGGCAGGAGCAGTCGACTGCGCGATTCCAAGGAAACCCTAAAGCTAGTGTCGATACTATTGACTGCTGTGAGCGGTTACCTGTGTGCCGATATTCGCGGCCAAATCGTCGACACCGGTATTTTTTGTTGGTCGGAACGATTAAAATCTTCACACCATACTCAGAATTCTGCTGCCGGAGCGCGTGACATGCACGAAACACTTTTCAATTCCGAGCTGAAGAGCCTGCCATTACTTCATCGCGGAAAGGTGCGGGATATCTACGCTGTCGATGACCGCCTCATGCTTATCGTTACTACCGACCGGCTGTCGGCGTTCGACGTCGTGCTACCGACCGCCATACCCCAGAAGGGTGCCGTTCTTACGGCAATGTCGAATTTCTGGTTCGCTCGCATGAAGCACGTTGTTCCGCATCAACTTGCTGATATTCCTCTTGAAAAGGTGCTACCGAACGCCGCCGAACGCGCACCGCTCGAGGGTCGCGCAGT
>JAKBDW010000422.1:0-13313 GCA_021834245.1 Pseudomonadota bacterium | reverse complement strand
GTGAGTCAGTACACGGAATGCTGCCGGAGTGCGTGGAGGAGTTTGTCTTGAACCATGGTTTATATCGCAATTCAACCCAGAGGACATAATGCCTGCAAATACGGTACAGAAACTGATATACGACACGCTACTGGATGCTAAAGGACAGGATATTGAGATCCTAGACGTTCGTAAAGTGACTGACTTCACTGACTTCATGGTGATAGTAAGCGGTACTTCCAACCGGCACGTAATCTCCATGGCTGACAAAGTGCGTACAAGCATGCGCGATTCCGGGCGTTCGGCAGTGGGTAGCGAAGGGGAAGATACCGGGGATTGGGTGCTAATCGATTTCGGCGATGTGGTGGTTCATATCATGCGGCCGCAAACGCGTGATTTTTACAATCTTGAAAAACTGTGGGGTGATGGCGAGCGAGCCGATGTTGCCGGACACTGAGCGGTATTTCGGCGTTTTTTTGCTGCGCATGTGAGTCTGCGCGAATAGTCTTGCCATGCATATACGTCTCATCGCCGTCGGCACACGCATGCCGGATTGGGTCAACATCGGATATGCCGACTATGCCAAGCGCTTGCGTTCCGGCTGCCGGCTGGAGTTGCATGAGGTTTCGGCAGGCGTTCGCCGCAAGGGAGCCGATCTGGCATCGATAGTGCGCGAGGAAGGCGCACGCTGTCTAGCCGCGGTGCCACGAGGTGCAAGGCTGATAGCCCTGGAACGTCAAGGCACGGCCCATTCGACCGAGCAAATTGCTCGGGCTTTGGCAGAGTGGTTGAGGGATGGCCGAGACGTTGCTGTTTTGATCGGCGGTCCCGAGGGGTTGGCTAGAGAATGTCTCGACCAGGCCGACGAATTATGGTCCCTGTCGGCACTGACTTTGCCCCATCCCCTCGTCCGCGTCCTGATAGCGGAACAGTTGTACCGTGCATGGAGCATGCTCAATCATCTGCCCTACCATCGCGACTGACTTTTTTTACCGCGGGCAACTAAAATAAAGGTATAAAGGGGATGCGCGTCAAAGTGCGGCTCCCACAATCGTCGTTGGTAAAAGAAACCAGAATATGCACGATGCAAAGGTTATTCTAGCTTCGGCAAGTCCGCGCAGGCAGGAGTTGCTCCGCCAGATCGGCGTCGCATTCGAGGTTATGCCTTCGGAGGTGGCCGAACTTGTCGGAGACGGGGAGTCGGCGGCTGACTATGTTTTGCGCGTATCAACGGACAAAGCCCGCTACGCAACGAGGCGTGTCAGCGCCATGCGGCATAATTCGATACCGGTGCTTGGCGCGGATACCGAAGTTGTCATCGATCAATCGATTCTCGGCAAGCCGCGGGATCGCGAACATGGCTGCGAGATGTTGCGCCGTCTGGCCGGAAGGACGCACGACGTGGTGACCGGTATATGCGTGATTCATCAGGGCAAGGAGTATCGAAGCCTGAGTGAAAATCGTGTCACTTTCGGACCGATGTCCGAGAATGACATTGCGCGCTACTGGGACTCCGGAGAACCATTGGACAAGGCTGGCGCCTACGCAATCCAGGGGCTGGCGGCAGGTTACATAGTTCGGTTGGAGGGTAGCTACTCAAGCGTCATGGGTTTGCCACTTTACGAACTTGCTCTGATACTGAGACAACTGGGGATGAGAATTCCGTGAGCGAGGAAATACTTATTAATGTGACGCCGCAGGAATCGCGCGTGGCGATAATTGAAAACGGCGTGCTTCAGGAAGTGCACATCGAGCGTACCCGCAATCGCGGTATCGTCGGAAATATCTACATGGGCAAAGTATCGCGCATTCTGCCAGGTATGCAGGCGGCATTCATAGATATCGGTCTTGAACGCGCGGCATTCTTGCATGTGTCAGACGTCCGTAGCGTGGTGTCAGCGACCCAGTCGCGTTCCGGATCTGCGTCCGGCAGCACCAATCAGAATTCAGAATCGAGCGCGATCGGCGATTTATTGCGCGATGGCCAGATCATAGTGGTTCAGGTAGTCAAGGATCCCATAGGTACTAAGGGTGCGCGGGTGACGACCCATATCACATTGCCAGCGCGATATTTGGTGTACATGCCTTATACCAAACACATTGGCATATCCCAGAAGATAGGCGATGACTCCGAAAGGGAACGGCTGCGTAATGCGGTGAAGTCCGCGATGGATGACGGCGACGAAGGCGGCTACATACTGCGAACAGTCGCAGAAGCCGTTAGCGACGAAGAGCTCAGGACCGACATTCGTTATCTGCGTCGCGTATGGTTGGCCATCCAGGAGCGAATCAACGGGGCACCACCGTGCAGTTTGCTGCACGAGGATTTGGCGCTTGCGCTGCGCGCAATGCGCGATCTGGTGCGGGAGAATGTCGAAAAGGTACGCATTGACTCGCGTGAGACGTTTCAGAGAGCTCGCGACTTCGTGCGCGAGTTCATCCCGGAAGTGGATAATCGCATCGAGTACTACCCGGGAGAACGGCCCATCTTTGATCTGTACTCGGTCGAAGACGAGATAAAAAAGGCCCTTGAGCGCAAGGTTCCTCTCAAGTCCGGCGGCTACCTCATCATAGATCAAACGGAAGCGATGACGACGATAGATGTCAATACTGGCGCCTACGTCGGCCGCAAAAATCTCGAGGAAACGTTGTTCAAAACCAATCTTGAGGCAACCCAGGTGATTGCCAGGCAATTGCGCCTGCGTAATCTTGGGGGAATGATCATCATAGATTTTATTGACATGGAAGATGCCGAACACAAGCGCCAGGTTTTACGTGCGCTCGAAAAGGCCTTGGCGCGAGACCGGTCCAAGACTTATCTAACCGAAATGTCGCCGCTCGGTCTGGTGGAAATTACCCGCAAGCGCGTCAGGGAAAGTCTGGAACATGTGCTGTGCGAGCCATGCCCCGCATGCAAGGGAAGGGGCGTGCTCAAAACGCCACAGACCGTTTGCTTTGAAATTTTCCGCGAAATTTTGCGCGAGGCACGGCAGTTCGGCGCGGACAAGTATCTTGTCCTTGCTTCGCAGGTAGTTATCGATTTGCTGCTGGACGAGGAATCGGTCAGTTTGGTGCAACTACAAGAGTTTATTGGCAAACCGGTGCATCTGCAGGTGGAAACACTCTACAATCAGGAACAGTTCGACGTTGTCATGCTTTAGCGAGATTTGCCGTTGCGCATATGGCCTGAAATGACGCCTGCGGCAGTGACGTTATGCGCAGTGCTCTGCGGCCGCAAACCCCGTTTCTCGATGATGATGCTCGATTTGAGCCAGAAAGCCGGCGATTTTCAAGCCAACGTTCTTCTGCTCAATGCCGTAACGGCACCGGCGAAAACTGCGTGCTAGCACCGAAACGCCGTTACGACGCGCTATCTGTTTTCGCCACGACCAGGCCTGGGCAGATCAATCGCCTGGGTTGGTCGGAAATTTACTCTCTTACCGCCGACCGGCAAGCAAGAAGACCGATCCCTACCTACCCGACGCGCTATGGGGCAAAATAGCCCGATGCATCGCTATCTACGCAAGATTGGACAACATCTCGCCCTGGGTCCCCAGGGGATGGCGCGATTGGGTGCGGTGGATGAATTCTGGAGACGCCGACGCCGCCAAATACTCGCCATTACGCGCTGGGGTTCTTTTACTGCGGTCATCTTTTTGGCCCTGTTTACCGCATTGCTGGTTGTTGCGCACGCTTGGCTGCCGACGGTGGCCGGACGCAAGGACGAAATCGCCCATTACATCAGCCAGCGCTCTGCTTACCACGTTCAAATCGATCGGTCAGAGGCTTACTGGCGCGGGTTGAACCCGGGACTGCGGGTTTACGGCCTGTCGGTCCTTTCCGGCAGCGGGCAATCGGTTGTTCAACTTAAGGAGGTACGCATCACGCTGGCCTGGTTACCGCTGATGATTGGCCAATTCGAGATCAACAGCTTGAAGCTAGTACAGCCGAGGCTTTCATTTGAGCGCTTGGCCAATGGCAGTTTTCGCATTGGCGGCCTTGACGCCGTTGGCGGAAACATTCCCGGACAGGAAGAGGGATTCCTTCCCTGGCTGTTTCAACAGAATGACGTTGCGGTGGAAGACGGTGAAATGCAGTGGTGGGATCATATGTCATCCGAGGCGCCAATCCGCCTTTCACAAGTGAACCTGAGCCTGATGAACAGCGGCTCGCGCCATCAGCTGCGATTGAATGCAGTTTTCCCGGCGAATATGTGCCATACCTGCTCTTTAACTGCGGATGTAAAAGGCGATCCGCTAGCACCTGGAAATTGGTATGGCGAGATGGACATTCAGGCCGAAGGACTCAGTACTTACGCGCTTCCAAAAATCCTCCGCGAAAAATTGCCGGCTGGACTAGAAGGTCGATTCGATGTGAATCTGGCAAGTAAATGGGAAGACGGTGTTCCAACGGCGGTCCGTGGTCACGCTGGAGTGACAGCGCTAAAGCTGGCGTTGCCCGGCGTCGCACCATTTACCATCAATACGGCGGCGGCCGATGTTAAGTGGGCGGCAAGCTCCGGCGGAACTAGCTGGAGGCTGGAACTGCAGCGACTGCGGCTTGGCCTGGTATCGGCTCCATGGTCGGCCGGGACACTTAATATTTCGCATGAGCCCGACAAGAATGTTCTGCGTGTGCAGCATGTCAATGTTGATGACTTGAATGCATTCTTGTCTGGACTCAAGGACAACAGCAGCCCGCTTGAGTTGTTGCGTGCGATTCATCCAGGGGGCGTCGCTAACAATCTCAAAATAGCTTTTGTCAATACGGACGCTCAATCATTCGATTACTCGGTAGAAGGCGATCTGCAAAACGTGCGCTTTAATGCCTACAGTACGTTGCCTGGAGTTAGCGGCTTGACCGGCCATCTGTCATTCGATAATTCCGGCGGGGAACTTGCGCTCAAGTGCCAAGCCGGCCAAGTGACTCTGCCGCGCGTGTTCCAGAATGCGATCGGTTTTCGCCGCGCAGGTGGTCGTGTTACGTGGAAACAGGATTCGGGTTCCTGGCGCGTACGCGGCGAGGACCTGGATATTGTCGCCGATGATGCTAATTTGCATGGTGAATTTGATCTGCGTTTACCGCAGGATGCCAACAACTCGCCAAAAATCAAATTGCGATTGGATTTTAGCGACGGAAACGGGGCGCACGCAGCTCGCTATTACCCGAGCGTTTTGCATCCCAAACTTCGCCAGTGGCTTAAGCACGCCGTAGTGTCTGGAACTGTCACCTCTGGACACGTTATTGTCGATGGAGCACTGGGCGATTTTCCGTTTCGTGATGGAAATGGCCGTTTTGAAGTGCTTGCGCATGTTCACGACGGAGTGTTCCAGTACCTTTCCGGATGGCCAAGTATCAAGAACATCGATGCCGACCTGTTGTTTAGCGGGGCAGGACTATCGGTAGTAGGACGCAGCGGGACGATCGGTGGTCTAGCGGTTGGGCGCGTGGCGGTTACAGTCGATGATTTGGCAGCACCGACTGGCGCCATCGTTCGTGTTGGGGGGCAGGTGTCCGGGCCGGTCGATCAGACGCTGGCCGTGCTCTATAAGAGCGACTTGAAGGGGTGGTCTCAGTTTCTTTTGCCTGGCCTGCATGGCAGCGGACAGGGTCTGCTCAGCCTGGATCTCACGATTCCGGCCGAGTCTCCGGAGGACACTAGACTCAATGGCCTCTACGAATTCTACGACGCCACATTGTATTCACCAATTAAAGGGGTGAGTCTGAATTCGCTAAACGGCGCATTGGAATTCGATCGCCAAGGCCTGAATGGTGGCGTCGTACAAGGCCGGTTTCTGGGCGGCAACGCCTCGCTTCAGGTTTCGACCACCACCGGACGTTCGTCTGCCCAGCCGAATGTGGTGATCAAGGCGAAGGGGGAGATCACTGACACTGGCATGCGTCAGGTATTGGGTGACGCGATGGGCAATCGCCTGAGCGGAAATGTTCCGTGGCGCATGAATCTGCGGTTTACCCACCCGGGCCTCAGCCTGGATTTGATGATGGATCTGCAACAGCTGGGGGCCAGCTTCCCCGCCCCGCTCGACAAACCTTCCGGGGTTGCCGCCAAACTGATCGTAACGTCCCACGAGATCTCGCCGGACTTGCAGTTGCTGGATTTGGGTATCAGAAACCAGCTCAGCGGTCGTTTCGCACTGGCCAGATCGGCAAGCGGACATTGGCATCTAAACGGGGGTGCGATTGAAATTGGTGACCGGGTGGCGGAACTTCCAAAGTCCCGCGGCATCGTACTCGGCATTCACACCCCCGGCCTGGACGCTGATCGCTGGTGGCGCGTGATAAAAGACGTCAGTACGGCTGGATCTTCCTCTGCATTTTCCAGCGTCGTTACCAACGTGGAAGCCAACGTTGGGGGGCTGTATATATTTGGCCGCCGATTTGGCAGTTTGGCAATGACGCTCGCCAGAAACACGGATGGTTGGTATGGTCGGCTCAATGGGGATGCCGTGGACGGCACGCTGGACATCAAGCGCATCACCGTTGCTACACCCCAGCCCCCGGCACCGAAAACTGGTTTATCGGCTCTCTCAGGCGTCCTGGGACCAGTTGTGCCTTCAGCCGGTCCTAGCGCAACGCCAAAGAGCTCTAATGGGATACCAAGCGTCACGCACCGTGATGTAATCGATTTGACATTAAAAAGACTCGCAATTCCCGAACAGACGCCTGCTGCTATTGGCGGTCGATCGGCGGATATGGATCCGCGTTCCTTACCTGAACTGCATATTCATGCCCAGGATTTTCAAGCCTGGGGCAAAGCGCTGGGCACGCTGCAATTCGACGCGCTACCTTCCGGTAATGGTTGGCATTTCCAAACAATTAATCTGGCCCAGCCAAATCTGGATGTAAGTGCCACCGGCGATTGGCAAATCACGCCAGCTGGTGGTCAGCTGACAAACATCCAGACCAAGGTCAGCAGTGACGACTTCGGTTTGGTACTGGACCGCTTCGGTTTCCCTGGGGAGATCGCACAGGGCAAGTTGCAGGCCAGCGGAAATTGGACCTGGGCCGGACCCGCGACGGATTTCAGCGCGGCATTACTTAATGGCAGCGGTTCATTTTCACTGAACAACGGCCGTTTACCGAATATCAGTCCGGGAGGTGCCGGGCGTCTTTTGGGTCTCATCGACACACGCGCACTTACGCGCTATCTCGTTTTGGATTTCAGTAATGTCTTCGGCAAAGGCTTTACGTTTGATAGCATACAGTCACAAGTTACGGTGGAGAACGGAAATGCCTACACACAGAATCTGGTGATAAAGGGTCCCTCCGCCAACATTGGAATTACCGGTCGCCTGGGTCTGGCGACCCGAGACATGGATCTCGACGTCAGCGTGGTACCGCGCCTCGGTGACCAGCTAACGATGACAGGCATACTTTTGGGTGGCCCCGTAGTGGGAGCAGCGGTTGCCGTGGCCCGAGACATATTGAAGAAGCCGATAGAGCAAAGTACACGCACGAAATACACCGTGAAGGGTTCCTGGGATAACCCTACGGTGAGCAAGGTTGACCGGTCCATCTTCTTGCCGCCCACGCCGGCAAAGTGACGTTATCCCGAATTGGCATTCAGGCGCCATAATGAACGCAATTAGACTACGATCTGCGCTCGCATTACCCCTGCTGCTTATGCTGATCGCAGCCGGGCCAGCTGCCGCGGCGGGCGCTTCCGTGAAAGTGAAGCCCGCTGACTGGGCGCAAATACGTTCCGGCCAAGATGTCGCGCGTCTGCCTGGGATAACTGCCCTGATTGCCAAATTCAGGGAGCGCAAGGGCGATAAGCTGGTCATACGCTACACAGATTTGAATTCGGGCAGATCGCGGGCGGAAAAACTGCGGGCGTGGCTGGTTGCTCTCGGCGTGCCCGCATCGAACATTCAGCTCGATCCTGGTACAGGAGATAAGGACTTGATGATAGTGATTTTACAGAAACAGGGAGCACGAAACGTTGAGTAAGATTGCCGCAATTCAGATGGCCAGCGGTCCGCAGGTTGGTGCGAACCTTAATGAGGCTGCACGGCTGATTGCCAACGCTGCCGCGGCCGGCGCCGGACTGGTGGTGTTACCGGAAAATTTCGCCATCATGCCTATGAAGGACGCCGATCGCCTGGCTGTCGCGGAAACTGACGGGATTGGTCCGATGCAGGAATTTCTCTCAAGCCAAGCGCAGCGCCACGGTGTCTGGCTGGTGGGCGGTACCATTCCAATGCGGACAGCGCAGAACGGCCGTGTCAGGGCCGCGTGCCTTTTATTTGATGACCGCGGCGTGCGCGTTGCGCGCTACGACAAGATTCATCTTTTCGACGTGCGTTTGGAGAGTGGCGAAGAGTATAACGAGTCGGCTGCAATAGAACCGGGCAGTGACAGCGTAGTGGTGGCGACTCCGTTCGGAAAGTTGGGGTTGGCGGTGTGTTATGACTTGCGATTCCCGGAGCTGTTCCGCCGCATGCTAGATGCTGGTGCGGAGCTGTTTGCGGTTCCATCGGCCTTTACGGTGCGTACCGGCCGCGCCCACTGGGAGGTGTTGGTGCGGGCACGTGCCGTGGAGAATCTGAGTTATGTAATCGCCGCCGCGCAGGGTGGTTACCATCTGAACGGGCGCGAGACATTCGGTGACAGCATGATCGCAAATTCTTGGGGCGAGGTTCTTGACCGCTTGGCGCGGGGCTCGGGTTTTGTCATTGCGGATCTCGACCCCAAGCTGCAAGACCGGGTGCGCGCCAACTTTCCCAGCATAAATCACAGGAGGTTCCGCGCATGAGTGATGTGTTGCTTCAGGTGCGTGAAACCTTACTCAAACCTGCCGGAATAGACGAAGGTGAGATCGGCAAACTTATCGGGCGCCTGCTGGGTCATCGTGTCGATTACGCAGATCTGTATTTCCAGTACAGCCGGCATGAGGGGTGGATGCTGGAGGAAGGTCAGGTTAAGTCCGGCAGCCACAATATCGAGCAAGGGGTAGGTGTACGTGCTGTCAGCGGCGAGAAAACCGGATTTGCCTATTCCGATGATATTGTCCTACCGGCACTGTTGGAAGCTGCAGACGCGGCTCGCGCGATTGCAAGGCAGGGCGGAGACCTGAGCGTGCCCGCGGTTTGGCGCACAGGCAAAAATCTTAACTTGTATCGGCCGAATGACCCGCTGACGAGCTTGGAAGATGCGGCCAAGGTGCAGCTTCTGGAGCTGGTGGAGGCCGAGGCGCGCCGGCAGGATCCGCGTGTGAAGCAAGTAATGGCCAGTCTGTCTGGAGTACAGGACATTATTTTGCTGATCCGCAGCGATGGTGTGCAGGCGGCAGACATTCGTCCGCTTGTCAGGCTTAACGTGACAGTGATTGTCGAACAGGGCGGGCGACGCGAACAGGGGAGTCATGGAGGAGGCGGTCGTTTTACATATCAGCAGTTTCTTGACGGCGGAGCCGGTCTTTCCTACGCACGCGAAGCGGTACGTCAGGCCCTGGTCAATCTCGAAGCGGATGCCGCGCCTGCCGGAACCATGAAGGTCGTTCTCGGTCCCGGGTGGCCAGGTATTCTGCTGCACGAGGCAATAGGTCACGGACTGGAAGGAGACTTTAACCGCAAGGGAACATCGGCTTTCGCGGGACGAATAGGGGAACGCGTTGCTTCGCCGGAATGTACAGTGGTAGACGACGGCACTCTGCCCAATCGCCGTGGTTCGCTTAGCGTTGATGACGAGGGAACGCCAACACAGCAAACCGTGCTCATCGAAAACGGAATTCTTCGGGGCTACATTCAGGACCTATTGAATGCGCGTCTCATGGGGATGGCTCCAACCGGCAATGGCCGGCGCGAATCATATGCACATATTCCCATGCCGAGAATGACAAACACGTACATGTTGGCCGGAAAGCATGATCCGCAAGAGATAATCGCCTCAGTCGACAAAGGTCTTTATGCCGTCAACTTCGGTGGCGGCCAAGTGGATATTACTTCCGGCAAGTTTGTCTTTTCGACAAGCGAGGCTTATCTAATTGAAAATGGCAAGATAACCCGACCCGTCAAAGGCGCGACGCTCATCGGTAACGGTCCGGATGTCCTGACCCGCGTGGCACGCGTCGGCAGCGACCTACAGCTTGACTCGGGTGTCGGTACATGCGGCAAGGAGGGCCAAAGCGTGCCGGTCGGCGTTGGGCAGCCGACGCTGCTCATCGAAGGTCTTACTGTTGGTGGTACCCAGGGCGGTTAACGCATCACGTCGCAAAGCTGGGCACCTATGTTGGGCGAAGTAGGAAGCGCGGCATCGGAGACTGATGACATGAACGAACAATTTCTGAGCGAAGACAGGCCCCTTCCCGAAGCTGGACAGGGCAATATCGTGCAATGGCACGTATATCGCCAATTCAGCGAAGCGCGAGCTCATCTAGCGCATATCATGCTCGGCCAAGGGCAGCGAATCGTCGGCGGTCACAGTCGTGACAGCATCGGCGATCTGTGGTGGGTTGGAGTAGAGGTGGAAGACGTTCATCGCTGGGGCAATCCTGGCGCTATAAACAAGCATGCAGGATAGGAGTCTGGGAGAGATGACGAAGCAAATACGGCCGGCAAGCCCAGGGACAACGCTGGAATCGTTGCGTGTGTTGGTTAGTGATGTTCTCGCCGAAGCTTTGCGCCAGGGTGCGAGCGCGGCTGAAGCCAGCGTGAGCGTAAGCCAGGGTCTGTCGGTCTCGGTAAGATTGGGCGAAGTCGAGACCGTTGAGCATACGCGCGACAAAGGTCTTGGGGTGACTGTCTATTTCGGCAAGCAGAGCGGATCGGCAAGCACGTCCGATCTGGGGCCGGATGCCGTGCGCGGCTCAGTTCGTGCGGCGGCAAGCATCGCAAAATATACCGGTGCAGACGAATGCTCTGGTTTGGCCGATGTCGATACGCTTGCTCAAACAATTCCTGAATTGGACCTCAACCATCCATGGAACCTAGGAGCCAGTCGCGCGATCGAGATCGCCCAGGACTGCGAACAATCGGCCCGCGCGTTGGATTCTCGCATTCGAAATTCCGAGGGTTCGTCGTTGTCCACGCACGAAGGAATTGAGGTCTATGGCAATACAAATGGATTTCTCGGCGCTCTGGCGGGTACGCGGCACTCTCTGAGCTGCGCAGTTGTCGCGCAGACCGGGGAGGGAATGCAGCGCGATTACTGGTACACCGTAGCGCGCGATGCGAATGACCTTGAACACGCGCAAGATGTCGGTCGTCGGGCGGCACAGCGCGCGCTGCGCCGCCTGGATGCGCGCAAACTGTCAACTCGGCACACACCGGTGTTGTACGAGGCGCCGGTGGCTTCAAGTTTGCTTTCGCACTTCGTTGGGGCCATCCGCGGGGGGAGTCTGTACCGCCAGGCATCCTTTCTGCTTGATCAGCTAGGCAAACCTGTTTTTGCGCCGTGGGTTCGCATCTACGAGCAGCCCCATCTGAAGAAAGGTTTGGGCAGTGCACCTTTTGATAATGAAGGTGTGGCAACCCAAGGCCGGGATATTGTGCGCGAAGGAGTGCTTCTGAGTTATCTTCTGGATTCCTATTCGGCGCGCAAACTCGGTATGAAGACGACAGGAAACGCTGGCGGCGTACATAATCTGACGATTGAATCGGGAACTGACGATTTGCCAGCGCTGCTTGGAAAAATGCACACCGGGCTGCTTGTAACTGAATTGATCGGTTTCGGCGTTAACAATGTTACGGGGGACTATTCTCGTGGGGCGGCGGGTTTCTGGGTGGAGAACGGTGAAATCCAGTATCCGGTCGAAGAAATCACTATAGCCGGGAATATGCGCGACATGTTTAGTCATATCGTGGCAGTCGGTCGCGATATGGACGTGCGCGGAAACATCCGTAGCGGATCGATTCTTGTCGAGAACATGACTCTCGCCGGGTCCTAGCCGACCACGGCCAGTACCAGAGAATAGTCACCCGCTGGCGCTTCCGGGTTATTTGATTTCGTTCTCCCGAATCGCCTTGGCGTAGTCCGCCTCGCCGGGTCATGCCGCTGGTGGCAAGCACAATTGGGCATCTGTGCCTGCAGGGCGTCAATGCCAAAAACTTGCAAATCGCATCACCATCACCGCACTCTGGTGTCGATCGCATGTCCGCTAAAGATTTGCTGATCATTGCCATTAGCGCGGCGCTTGAGTATTTAGTCGCCGCCTTGAATTTATCCAGCTTCCGCCAGCCATCTTTGTTCGCGACAATTGCGGGACATCCCGAAAGGGCGGCAGACGGTTCAATGTAGGAGAATCGCGTGAAGGATTTATTCGACATCGCGGTAATCGGGTCAGGACCAGGCGGTTACAGGGCGGCCGTGCTTGCGGCGCTGAGAGGACAGCGCGTGGCGATTGTGGAGAAGGGCGAATGGGGCGGCTGTTGTCTGAATCGAGGCTGTGTGCCGAAGAAAGACTGGCACTACAGCGCCCGTCTCATAGCTGCCTCCCGCAGTTTTGCAACCCGCGGAATTAGCGGGCGTTTTGATGTTGACCTAGCTCAGGCATGGAATCATCAGAAGGCGGTTGTCCGACGGGTTCAGGAAAGTTACCTGGACTACATGAAGCGGCTGGGAGTCGCCACGTTTCACGGCATTGCCACCCTCGAATCAAGTCATTCACTGCGGATCCGCGCGCCGACAGACGAGTATCTGATAGAAGCAAAAAATACGATCATTGCGACCGGATCGAGGCCTAGTATCCCCAGCGAGTTCAAACCGCTGTCGCGGCGCGTACTTACAACGGACATGCTTTTTGATGCTAGCCCCCCGCCTGGCCGCCGAGTGGCTGTAATAGGGGGCGGGTTCATTGGCGCGGAATTCGCTTTCATACTCGCTATGTTCGGCCTGGAGGTGCAGTGGATAGTTCGACGTGCACCGTTAGCCCGTACCCTGTTTAGTGCTCAAGCTTTGAATACCCTAAAACAAGCCATGCTGAGCTACGGTGTTGAACCGATCGAAAACGCGGTAATTGAACGCTGCGAGCAGAACCGGGATGGCGTCAGCGTGCTGCTCAGTGGCGGACGCCGGTTTGCAACTGACTGGCTGCTTCTGGGGACGGGGCGCGTACCGGTTACCGATGAGCTTGCCCTCGAAAAGGTCGGCGTGAAGCTCGACGAGCGGGGATTCATACAGGTAAATGACTGGTTACAGACCACCGCGCCCAATATTTATGCCATTGGCGACTGCATCTCTGATCACATGACGGCAAACCACGCCATGGCTGATGCGGGGGTGGTAGTGCATAACATCCTGGCGGGGAGCGCGCGTGATGCCTGGCGCCAACGCGATGTCCTTTGGGTACCAGAGGTGATCTACAGTGCCGTCGA
>JAKBDW010000200.1:0-3288 GCA_021834245.1 Pseudomonadota bacterium | reverse complement strand
TGGTGGCGCCGTTCACTTGGGGCCGAGATAGACAGCCCGGCCACCATGACTCCGCGACTATCGCGAACTGGCGCGCCTATGCAGCTTACCCCCTGCTCCGCTTCCTCCTCGTCCAGCGCATATCCCCGTTCTTTGGCCATGCTTACCTCACGCCACAATCGCGCGCTCTCTACGAAGGTCTTAGGTGTGTAACGCGGTAGCCCTGTTCGGGTTGCGTATTGCTGGCAGGCATTTTCGCCCACTTCAGCAAGGAACAGCTTGCCCACCGCCGTTACATGCAAGGGCGCGCGACTGCCGATGACTTGCTCGACACGCATCATGCGATTTGGAATTGCACGCTCAATATAAACCACTTCGTCTCCTTCGCGCACAGTGAGGTTGACCGTTTCGCCTACCTGCGACCGCAGCCACTCCATTATCGGCTTCGCTTCGCGCAATAAGTCCACCTTGCCATGGACACGCCCCGCAAAATGCAGCAGCTTCATGCCAAGGCTGTATTGTCCTGCGTCTGTGCGCTCGACAACCCCATGGCCCACGAGCGCGTTCAGTATGCGGAACGCGGTGGAGGGGTGTAACTGTGTCTCCGCCGATAAGAACTTGAGGCTAGCAGGTTCTGGAAGCACCGCCATGGCATTTAGCAGTGCCACGGCGCGATCAATAACCTGGATAGAAGCGGCAGTAGATTTAGGCATATTTCGTATCGTGAAATCGATTATGTATTGTGAAATATCGTAACCTGAGTTAAGTTGCCTGGCAATAGAGCCTCAACTGGCCAGGAGCACTCATCAATGTCGACCGCATTCCATACATCCTCGCAGACAAATCAGGGCAGAGACGATTTTACTTCGGGAATTCAATATTTTGGCGAACCCTGGCCGCAGTTCGACCGGCACCGTATCGCAGCGATTGCGCCCGGCCAAAAAGCGGTACGCGACCCACAGAGTGCAGACGCCATCTACCAGACTCTGCTTGGCGCCGACGCCCTACGTTACCTGACGCTCCAGATCACCGGCTCCAAAGCCTCCGGTCACCCAGGCGGATTTGCCTCCAGCGCAGACGCCTACAGCGCACTGGTCATGCTGGGCCATATCAATATAGTCACCGAAGTCGGTCATCATGCCCCCGGTTTTTATAGCGCCATGTTCCTTGATTCATCCCTTGAGGCCATGGGCATCGATACCGTGGAGCAACTGCGCAATCGATATCGTGAGCGCCACGGGCTGCTTGGGCATCTATCAGGGGCAATTCCAGGGATCCTTGCGCCCGCAGGTCCGCTTGGTCAGGGTCAGCATTTCGCCATGACCGGCGCACTGCTTCACCCCGGTGTGCTTTTTCCGGTAACTATTGGCGACGGCGGCATGGGTGAACCATATGTGCTCAACAGTATGCTGCACTTTCACGTTGCCTATCCCCAGGTGACGAACTTCCTGCCGGTACTTATTTGGAACGGGTATAGTCAGGAACACCATTCGATGGTTGCCAACTTCACCAACGATCAGATGGTGCAGTACTGGAAGGCACATGGCTTCGAGGAAGTGGTTCTGGTTGACGCCAAAACCTTCGATGACCAACAGCAGATTGGCCCCTACGTCGACAGTACGCGTTTTTCCTTCGGACAGCGATTGGCATGGTGCGGAGCTGTATTACAGGCCGCTCATCAGGCCACGCAAAACGCCCTTGTCGGGAAACTCACGGCGTTGATCATTAAGCAGCTGAAAGGTGCGGGCGTTCACGCACTTGGGGCCAAGTCGCATAACCTTTACGCACAACATACGCTAGAGCATGCTGATGTAACGGAAGGATTGAAACGACGCGCTCTGTCGTCCGATTCGTGGCGGCTTGTACGCGAAAATTTCTCTCGCGCCGGAGGCGGGCCTGCGGCGCGCTCAGTGGTGACAGAATCTATCTTAGAGCTGCCACCGTTGGGAAAACTGCCGCTCAAGGAGCATGCGCTGGGAGAATCCGCAGTGCCTTCTACTGCCTTTGGCGCACTCGTGGCAGAAGTGGGCTTACGCGACAAGCGTTTTATTGTCACCAATGCCGACGGCAACGAGGCATCTGGTATGGCAAACGTCAACGCCGCGCTAAAAATACGCCATCCGAATACAGATGAGCTGTATTATCAGGCACCGACTGGCCAGGTATACGAGCCGCTCAATGAGGACGCCTGCGCCGGCTTAGCTGCCGGACTGGCGCTCTTCGGATCGCGCTCGCTTTGGCTTTCCTACGAAAGCTTCGCCATCAATGGTCTACCGATCATCCAGACTGTAACCCAGGCCATGGCTGAACTGCGCCGCGAAACTCCGAGCACCGTAATGATGTTCACGGCCGGAGCACTTGAGCAGGGACGTAACGGCTGGACCCATCAGCGACCAGAGATTGAGGCGTACTTTGCTGCGCTCATGCGCAATGGAAATGTCTTTCCGATTTATCCAATCGATGCCAATATGATTCAGGTTGCCTATGACTGGGCCCTTGGCAGCAGCAACAAGGGGATCGCCATTTTTGCTTCCAAGAGCCCCCTGCCCGTGCGCACCACCCTTGAGCAGGGACGACGCGCTATGGAAGACGGAGCCCTGGTGTTATACCAAAGCGAGCTTGCCACTGGGCCGACCGTAGTTTTGGCTGCAGCAGGTGACATGGTTCTGCTTCCAGTTTACCAGGCCAAGGAGCAGCTTGAGCGTGCCGGCTACCGGGTGCGCATCGTCGCCGTGGTAAATCCGCGACGGCTGTATCGACCAAATGACGTGGCTTGGGACTCCTGCACTGCACCAGACGGGCAATTTCTCGAAGACGCCGGTTTTCATGCTTTGTTCAGTGGCGATGCGCTGATCGGCATCACGGGTGGAGCTAGCGCCACGCTCGAGCCAGTTCTATTACGTGCTAATGCGGCCAAGCGCGACATTATGAGCTGGAAGCGCGGAGAAACCGTAGCGAATCCGGCAGAGATAATGGAAATCAACGGTCTTTCTGCGAACGCCATTGCGGCTCGCGCCAAGGAAATGCTCGAAGGCTAAAGCACCCGCGACAACGCCTCGGCCAGACGAAATGGTACAGACAAAAATCATAGTCTTAGATGACGACCCGACCGGTTCACAAACCGTACATAGCTGTCTCTTGTTAACGCGTTGGGATGTTGAGACCCTGACTGAGGCGCTGGCCGATGACGCCCCAATGTTTTTCATTCTCACCAATACGCGTGGATTTGACGGTACACGAGCCGCTGCAATTACCCGAGAGGTCTGTCGCAACCTTAAATTGGCGCTCGCCGGCCGGCATTTGCGACCG
>JAKBDW010000049.1:0-13328 GCA_021834245.1 Pseudomonadota bacterium | reverse complement strand
ACAAACGACAAACGCTTCGACTCGTATACCGGTGACTCGCGAGCGCACGTGACCGGAGGTCGACACGTGAACAAAATATACACGGAATATACCTGCCGCCGAGAAACCCGCCCGAGCCTGTGACCGGACATTGCGCCCGCTCACAGGCTCGGCACGCAGAAGTGTCACGAAATGAAATATGCCGTGCGCGCCCTGAGCGCAGTTTCGTACATGGCGGCCACACCACAGACATCAACCGGAACCGCCCATTCATCCGCATCAAAGCCCATCATCGCAAGCGACGGCGCGCATACCTGAAAGCGCACGCCTGCCTCGACCGCAATCTGAATGAGTTCGTCCAGTGGTGCCATTTGGCCCTTCATGACGTAGTTGAAGAAGCGGCGACCGATTCCGCCGAACGCCATTTTTGACGGCGCGAGCTGTTTGCTACTGGCCGGTAACATGAGATTGATAAGCTTGTGGGTAAATTTCTTTCCGCGAAGCTTGCGGCCCTTTTTGATGGCACTGCAGCCCCAAAAGGTAAAGAACATCGTGACCTCCATACCCATTCCAACCGCACCGGTCGCCATCATGAACGCTGCCATGGCCTTGTCGAAATCACCTGAAAGTAAAATGATCGAGACTTTATTTTCCGGAACTCGTTCGCGTATATCGGAAAACTCGTTTTCCAATGTGCTCACACGTGTTGCAATATCGGTAGCGGGAAGGATAAGCCGTTCGGCGACTGTTGACATGTTGCCTCCTCAATGTGCAATTGGGTTTTACTTTTCTTAACGATTGATCCACGCAAGTGCATCACTTATAGTCACCCGTGCATCAGTAAGTAATTAAACGCGTGCACAAAGAGCGCTGCCAATCAGAAATTTTTGTTAGTTTTGCTAACAAACAACAATATCGGTGAGGAATGGAACAGCTGGATTTGTTAGGTCTGATCCAGGCGATGCAGATGCTGGAGCGCAACGCCAATGTCGCCTTGATGTATTCTGGCCTGCGGATTCCGCAATTCCGCCTGCTTGACCTGGTGGCGCGATGTGGTCAGGCCACCGTAACCGAGGTTGGTACCGCGTTGCATGTCACCCGCGCAACCGCAAGCGTAATGATCAATGATCTAATACGCGCGGGAACCCTGGTCACCGACGAACATCCCTCAGACCGACGCTCCTTTCACGTCCGACTTACCGAAGATGGCATGCTGCGGTTGCAATCCGCGCGCCGCGATTTTGCGGTCCTGACAATCAAGCTTTCCCAGCGCTATCCGCAGGAAATCGTGGCGGTCCTTAATGCTTTTGCGCAAGGTGCGTGAGAACGCCACTCCTCCTGGCCTGGCAGACGAGCCACATCCAGCGCCGCTCTTCGAAGTCGGCCGTGGCCGTTTGACCGCCAGCCAGGGGTTGGCGGCCTGCTCGGTCCTCTGCCCCGGGGCTTGGTGAAATTGCGCGGATTTAGGGTGGAAACTGCAAACCGGGAGAAGCGCTCAAGGCCATCGCAGGTCGTTCATGGCGTCTTCGCTGACGCGCCAGCGCGCACTGCTCGCAGTCGCGTGCTCGAGTGTTTATTACGAACGTGGGCACGAGGTCGATGATGCCAACTTCATCGTCATGCGGCTTCTCGACGAACTGCACCTCCAGTAGCCGCTCCTGGGTTCGCGGCGGGTTAAGGACGAACTGAAGAAGCTCGGGCAGATCGACAACCGCCAGCGAATCCAGCACCTCATGCGTTTCATGGGACTTCATGCGCTATGGCAGAAGAAACCCATACGCAACCCCGCCAAGGCCCAATGGGCGCTTTCCCTGCCTGCTCACGCATCTCACAATCGAGCATCCCAATCAGGTCTGGGCGGCGTGTGACATGCCTGCCGATGGCGTGCGGCTGCGTGTGTGTCGAGACCCACGAAGCGTGGCTTGACGACAACTGCACGCCGGGCAGGAATTTGCACAAATTAACGGACACAGCCGATGCTGGATTACCCAAACAACGCGAGGCGGCGTGAAAGTTCAGGCGTGAGGTATGTGGACCGCCACTGACAGCGGACGGGAATCGAATGCCCAAAAACTGAAAGTCACCGCAAGAAACCGAAACATGCGGAGGGGGTGTCACCTAGACTTACGCATAGGCCGCTGCCGGCATTTACGGTTAAATCAGCGGCCGGCCGGCCGGCGTGCCGCCGTTGGTAGAGCACATTTCCTTAAAAGTTGATTGAAAAAAATGAAACACAGACGTCGTACCGAGAGCAAGAGCGTGTATTGATGGACGGCAGGAGTATCCCCTGCAAATTCATTCTAGGCCGACATTTTCGCGCCCGCTAATTTGAATTAGACGCGATCCGGAGTCGAGCTCAAGGTGCCTGGCCTGGATGGAGTTGGTGCCGAACGTGCGACGTCATTGTGTGGATAGAAACCTGCACAACAAAGTCTGGGTGAACAGAAAGATGAATAACAATCCCATAATTCGGAGCGCCGGAATCGCGACGACCGTCATTGCATTATCTTTCGCATTATCTGCGTGCGGTGGAGGATGGTGGAGGTACGAGCTCGACGTCAGCAACCACTTCTGTCGCGCTTCACGTCAGGACTTGCTAGGACGAAGTGACTGACTGGATTGTGAGTGGCGAAATTGGTATGAAGTTTGCACACTTTATTGCAGATATTTGTCTTTAGGGGAGTCAACTCTGGCCGGGTTGGCCCAATCAAAAAAAATGGGGGGTAGTCGTGATTACGCGCAAATATTACAAATTCATCGTAGTTCCGTTTCTGGCACTTCAGATTACAGGTTGCGGGGTGGGCGGGGGAACAAGCAGCAATTCCGGATGGGAATACGCCAATTACAATTGCAACGGCAGTTCATCATGCACAACCGTTATGGGACATAACACCGGTTCCGCCGGGCCGTTTTGTTCGCCAACTGCATGCTCTAATTGGTTAAGCCAATATTTTGCAGGCACAGGCGGTAGTTGCACTACGAACCCGCAGTACTCAATAACTAATGCACCCGCATCCGGATCCTGCAGCAACTGATCGGTCCACCTGAATTATGACCAATTGCAGGTTAAATTTTTGGGCAGCGCACACTGCAATCCGAAGATTTCGGGCTAATGCTTTTTTACTGGTTGATATAGAGACAACATTTATGGGTGCCACCAATTCCCATGGCTCGAAAACTGCCGGATCCTTCCGAAAGTTTTTCGATGCTACAGGTCGATACGGGCATTCGCCCACATGATAGATCAACTGCCACTGCACATTTCAATGGCCACACTCCAGAATCCCTGCGCAGAGGTTCGCTACGGGTTCCGGCACGATGAAAGCGGTTGTCTATTAATATCCGAAGGCCGCACGTTTTCTGATCGACCGATGGGCCGCATGATTTAGGAACTCGCCATGCATCTGTTTTCCTGGCAGTCTGATTCTATAGCCGGTATGCGGTTGCCGCTGATAATCGGTACCATCGGGGGCATCGTGATGTGCGCAGCAGGCTATGCGTGGAATTCATCCGTTCCAGTATCATTTTTGACGACCTTCGCTCGCCATGAGAATGAAGACGCTGCGTTGCCGCGTTCGATAGATGACGTGTCTCGCAGACGATTGACGGCTAAAAGAATCGAGGCTCCAGCGATTCCGGAATCAGCTGGGATCGGAAGCCACGCATTGCGTTTGACCGGCGTTGTGCTTGGTAACACGAGTTTAGCCCTCATCAGCATAGACGGCCTTCCGGCACAGCCCTATGAGGTCGGTGATAGTATTGCGAATGGCATCGTTTTATGTCAGGTAAGCGCCTTTGGTGCAGTCGTTCGGCGCGGTGCGGCTGTAGCAAATTTGGTTTTGCACAGAACCAACGCGCGTGTCGTGCAACTCATACCTGCACCGATCGTGCCGTCAGCTATGAGACGGGCCGTTCATCAGGAGGGAACCGATTGGTACATGCTTGATCGCCACTACGTAGCTGACTTCTTGAAATCGAATGATTTTCTTACGCAGGGGAAAATTGCCGCCGGCTCTGATGGCAGTATCCGAATAGTAGACCTGAATCCTATTGGCTTGTTCGCCGACCTTGGGCTTCATGCAGGCGACGTGGTGCGTGATATCAATGTCGACGGGCAGTCGGTAAATGCCATATCCAATATGCCCGGTTTTATTCGACAGATTGGTCATGCCCAGCAAGTGCAGCTGGAGGTTCTGACTAACGGGCACACTCGGTATTTACACTATAATCTGAACTAATTTTCCTTGTCGATGGCGAAACACGGATCTCGCCGCCACTGGTGTGTGATTCAATCCACGACAGTGGGTCAGCCAGGCGACCCGGTTTAACGACGCGAAAGCACTAAACGGCGTACCGTTCACTTGTTCTGGAGTTTTGCCGCTAAGCGAAACGTGCCTTCGGTAAACGTCACGCCTTGTTCCTGACCGGTGTTGTGCTTGGCAACCGCAGTCTCGCCCTTAGTCTGCGTTGACGGCCTGCCGGCACAACCCTATGCCGTCGGCGACAGTGTCATCAAAGACATTGCTGTGATCTGTGTGAGCGCCTTTGAAGCCTTTGTGCGGTGCGGACAGACTGTTGAGAAACTGCCGTTGCCTGGCGTAAGCTTTGTTGCCAATTACACTGCGCCGGTTGCCGGCGTAGTACCGCTGATGCCAGTACCTTTCATTCCTTTAACCATCCTGAGATGAGTCCCGATTCAGGTCGGATCCGTGATCGCCTGGATGTCGATTACTATGTCGATCCTGTCGGGGCGACTGTTCCACGCGCTGGGTTTGAGCCCGGAAAATGCCCATGCGTCCGGCGCTCGAGCGCGGTGTAGCTCGGCGCCGCGCGGACAAACCCGGTGCGGAGACAGCGAGGCCGCTCCTGATGCAAGGTCTCAGTGATCGCAGCCCAGCCGATCTCGCCCGCACGAAGACGGATACGGGCGTGCCGTGGTTTTCTCCCTGATGCCAACGACGACGGCGACGCGATTGTCGATTTCCAGAGAGGATTGTCGGGTACCGTGAACCGGCCGATCGAACTCGTTTGGAATCGCCTATACGCCGACCACTGGAATCCGGTTGCTGATTGGCTCCTACCCAACGCCGTGCGTGCGGCCCGCCTGCTGCTGGCTTTTGCGCTAAAGATGCGCTAGCGCTGCTTGAGGGTGCGACGGAACTCGCTTGGCAGTTGTCCGCAATGTATCCGGAAAACTGCGACAAACTGCGAGTAGGAACGGAACCCGCAAATATCCGCGACCGCCGAAAGCAACAGAGCAGGTTGCGCGGTCATGAGACGCTGCGCCTCTTTCACTCGGCACTCCAGAACGTACTGCCAGAGGCTTCTTCCCGTCGTCGCACGAAAAGCACGTCCGAGATGCCATGGGCTGAGATTAACCACAGCAGCAAGATCTGATAGGCCAAAATCCTGTCCGAGATGTTCCTGGATAAAATCCCGCAGCCTAAGAAACTTCCACCGCGGCAGGCTCGGTCCCGGCGGCAAGCGTCGGCGGCCGGATCCGTAGCGAACGAGGATGTGGGCAGCAATTGCGGTAAGAATGGCGTGCTCAAACAGCCGTCCGGCAATATTTTTGCCTTCAGCGCAGCCCTGGATCAATTGGAGAAGATGGGCGAGGACCCGATCCTCATGCGGCGAGATGTTCGATAACAGGTCCAACCCGCTGGCATCGATGGTTTCACAGACCATATTTCCAAACAGGACAGGAGTGAGCGCCAGAAACAACGTGTCGATCGGGCCATTCCAGGCGGTTGAAAGCGTGTCCCCGCAGGCAAGAAAGCGAAAGCGGCCGGGTTCGATCAAGCCATTAATTGCGGAACCGTTAAGGACGCTCCGGAACCGAACGGCACGCGCACCGAGCGGCAGCATGAGCATATGTTCTTCAAAGGTGTGGGAAGGCAGACTGCCCGCCTCAATAACGCGATGCTCTAAAAGATAGGTACCATTCTTGCCGCCGGAAGCAACTGGCGCCTCTCTGAAATACGGGGAACGATTCGCTCCGTCAGCGCGAATATAGATTAACGGATGGTGCCGGTGCGACATGTCAATCCCAAAACTGCGCGTCGCAGTCATCCGGGCTGTATATAGGGAAAGACGTTATGGTCATAGTTTCTTGTTATTTTTTGAAAGCCGGTTGCAAGTAAACGGCAGGTGCGTCTCCCTGGAATCGCATACGCTAAGCAAGAGACTTGCGACATCGTTGCGTCATTGATCCAACGGAGATTTGAATTGGAAACAGTACACATGGCAGGCCTTCGAAACGAAGTGTTCTGATCGGGAACGGATAGGAAGTAATCATGTCGACCCTCAGTGAACAAGCGCCGGACGCTGCGGATTACTTATTGAATCAGATGCATCCAACAGGAGTCAATGACTCGATCGACGGGCGATTTGAAATCAGTACCGCAGCGTGCCGATAATCGGGGGTACAGGGAAGTAATGAAGTGGGCCCCGCTCCTCGGACAGCCAACACGGCTTCTTGAGGTGGTTCATCCGCATGATGGGTCATCAAGCCGCATGGGCGATGGGTCTTGGCGGTGCACTACGTCAGCGGGAAATCGAGTGATCTTTCGGATCGTACGGATTGCTGATCGCCATTTACATTTTGCGACCAGCAACCGTCTGTATCGCGGGATCTCGGGCACGCTCGCTTGTCATGCCGCGGGTGGAGGTGAACAACCGTGCGGGCTGTAGTGCTGGATCAGCGAATCTGGTCGAGAAAATCTTCCTCTTCCTCGGTGAGGCCGGGGGCAGCAGGCGCCTTGTCCTGCCGGACCAGTTGACCGCGTGACGGCGCGTTAACGGAGCTATCTGCGGCTGCCTCGATAAGCAGGGCTGTCTCCCCGTTTACCGCCAATACCCGGAAAGTGAAAATCATCACTTCGTTGGAGCCGCGAACAAGCAAATCCGCGCCAGGCAACAGCGTTGGCATGAGAACAGCCAGTCGCGGGACTTGGTCTTGCAGAAAAGGTGCGACCTCTGGGTATTGCCGTGTGAGCCACAACCGGTTGGCAATCAGGTCGTTCCAGGACGCAAGTCCGGCAAGCAAGGCATGCCCGCCGTCTTCGGGATCGAAACTCAGCAGCACGAGATCACCATGCGCTTCCAGTACAAGCATTGGACCGCCGGTAAAAGGAAGTTCCGGATCCAGCAAGGAACATGGGCCGAGAAAATTCTGCAGACTGGCCGCGACCAGTTTGCGCAGGATCTGTTTTGACGGTGCCGATTCCGGCCGGATAAGCGGGTTCACGTCAGGATTCCTTCAGGCTGCCGCAGCCCCGGGCCGGGTGTCCGGGAAGCTTGCCGAGAAATCCGTCGCGAAGCAGAGACTCAACGATCTCATTCAAGGGGCCCGGTGTAGCGCCAGCAGAGTCTCGCGATCCAGATTCGGGAGCAGGCGCCATGACCGTTCCGACGTAGTCCAGCGTGCGGCCGAGAAAACGCATTGCCGCTGCGGCAAGGCGGTCGAATAGTTTGCGCCCGTCGCTATTGTCCTTTGCGCCGACGACTATCGTGCCAATTCGTGTTTCAATCCCGGCTAAGGCGAGCTGCTTGATGCTGAGATAGGACTGCTTCAGCGCGGCAGGAGTTGCGCCGAGCACGATGAGCGCCCGTTCATAGTCACGCAGGTGCATATCACGCGATTCTGACACGGGTATGAGGCACACATGCGGTTGGGGTTTAGTGCTGCCAAGGCCATCTTGCAGTCGCATGCGCAGTGCCTGCGGCGTATCAGGGTCGCTGCATAGTGATGTGCTGCGCGGGTCGGTGCTGCGCAGCCGCGGCTCGATGTGCAGCACGATTGCCGTGATGCTGCGCGTGTGCAAGGCGCGCGCCAGCGCATAGACCAAAGCCTGGGTCAGTTCTGGACCTACCAGAATGGGGAGTAGCCATGTTTCCGGTGGTTGGACGGAAGTCTTGGCGTCAGACGCTTCAGGGTCGCTAAGAAAATAGCGGCTTATGTCGGCCAGGCGCTCGCGAGTCCCGAGAGCTCCGTCTTGGCGGCGCCATTGCGTCACAATCCTACAACCTCTGGCGACTCTTGCACGCGCAGAAGCGAGTTGTGTCCGCCAACGTGATTCGGGATGCGCGCCGGATTGACGGGATCATCCTGCCAGCGGCCATCGACGACGAGCCGGTATTGGTACAGACCCGGCGGAGCTATCAACACCTTCTCGACAGTGTCGCCGATTATTTTTGTTTCCACGCCCTGGTCCGGAACCCAGTCATTGAAGTCGCCGGCGACCTGAACGCTTTTCGAGGCAAATCCCGGGAAGCGCAGCACGACGCGCTGCGGCTGGCAGCGATTCATCGACCGCGCCACAGTCGTAGATGAAGCCAGCGGCTGGGCCGCATTTGCTGCGGCAGGTGTGGCCTCGATACCGCGGCGCAGGTTGTCGCGCCGGCGTTCCGCCAGGCCTTTTATCACTTCATCTGCAAGGCGGTTGTACTCGAGTGCTGCGGTGCAGCTGGGATCAAAATCGATGATCGGACGGCCGTCGCAAACCGCCTCCTTGAGGCGCACCGTATAATGCACCATGATCGGCGCTACTTCATCGGCAAATCGCTCCCAGATTTGGCGCAACAGCTTGCGCGACAGACGCGTGCGGTCGTCCACAAGGGTAGGCAAGATGCGAATTGGAATGTCCAGATCATACTTGGATCGAAGCAGTGAGATCGTCTCCCGCAGGCGCTCGATGCCGTCGACCGCAAACAGGCTCATTTCCATCGGAATCAGCACCTGGTCGGCGGCACGTAGAGCATTGATAGAAAGAAAGCCAAGGGTGGGCGGGCAGTCGATAATTACGTAGTTGTAGCGATAGCGCAGCTGAGCAAGATGCATCGTGAGCTGACGTTCGCGCTCGCTGTTGTCCACGAGACTGTGCTCGGCAGCCGCGAGTGAGATGGTCGCAGGCACAACATCGACGCCGAGTATGGCCTCGGGCAGGATCACCTCTCCGAGGGATGCCCGCCCGGCAAATACCTCGTACAGGCCGGGAATTTCCTCGCAGCGCATTCCCAGTCCAAGACAGACGTGCCCCTGAGGATCGGCATCGATGAGCAGCACGCGCTGCTCTTTTTTGCCTAAGCAAGCGGCGAGATTGATTGCCGTCGTGGTTTTTCCGCAGCCTCCCTTCTGGTTAGCAACGGCGATGACGGTCATGTCAATTAACCTCCCACCAATGCAGGCACATTATCGGCAGTTGTTTGGGGTGCTCCAATTCGGTGCTTCATGCGCTGGCCGCCTGTTTGCGCTGGCGGACCATAGAGTTCTGTGACTTTCCTCGCGTCCGTCTTCGCGTGCCGTGTCCGGATTCGGCAAACAGTTCGCCTTGTTGCGGCGGATTTTCGTCAGGTGCGATACCGAATTTCGCCATCTGCCGCTGCAACGCTGCCAGAGGCAGAATCCATTCCTGGCCAGTTATCGCTTCGAAGGCGCTGCCCTCGTGAAATACCAGGACCACATCTCCGGTAGCCACTATGGAAAGTTCGGAAAGCGGTTGTGTAAGGGTGGGCAGCAGGCGCTGCAGGGAGCGGATACTTTGGCGAATGCGTCGCAGCGAAACCCGGGCATCGAGCAACTGTTTTGCGGTTCGAAGCGCCACCAGATCGGGGAAGCTATAGCGGCCATGGCCGCCCGGTGTCGAGCTTGATGGCGCGATAAGGCCTGTCGTGCGCCAGTAATTAAGCTGGCGGTGTGTCAATCCGGTGACAGCACAGACCTCCTTGCTTGTGAACCCAATGCCGGCTTTATGCACTCGGCCTCCGAGGAAGCATATGCGGCGACAGCGTAGGGTAATTCAGCCGGAAAAGTCAAGAAAAACGCACAAAAACAGACAAATTTGTCGCGCTTTAACCTCGACGCCTCGCGGCGATCAAACGTTGATGAAAGGGCAGGCCTGCCTCTGTCTCTGTCGTCACGCCGCGATAGTCATGGCAAGCCTGTCACTGATCAATTTCGCGCAACGGCGCACGTGTTCAATTGCCACCGCGTTTGCCCGCTGTTGCGTGCTCGCTGTTTCCCCTAAGCGGAGTGTCGGGCATCATTGCAACGATTTCAGGCAATGCGGCACTATTCTCGGGGCAACGTTTGCAGGCTTGCCCTTGCTACCAGGAGGCTTGGCATGATCGAACTTTTTACCGCGGCAACTCCAAACGGCTACAAGATTTCCATTATGCTGGAAGAGGCCGGGCTTGCGTATTCTGTGCGCGCACTCGATCTTGGCCGCAAGGAGCAAAAAGAAGACTGGTACCTGAAGATCAACCCCAATGGCAGAATTCCTGCAATCATCGACCATGACCTTGATGACTTTGTCGTTTTCGAGTCTGGCGCGATCCTTCTATACTTGGCTGAGAAGAGTGGCAAGTTCCTGCCGACCGATGTGAAAGGCCGTTCGCGCGTGATTCAATGGCTGATGTTCCAGATGGGTGGCGTTGGCCCCATGCAGGGCCAGGCCAATGTCTTTTATCGCTACGCGCCGGAAAAGATTCCTTACGCCATTGAACGCTACCAGAAGGAGACTCTGCGTCTGTATCAGGTGCTGGAGGGGCAGCTTCGTAACCGAGAGTATCTCGCGGACGAGATATCAATTGCCGATTTTGCCACATTTCCTTGGGTGCAGGGTTGCGAATGGGCAGGATTGTCCATAGAAGGTATGCCCAATCTGCAGCGTTGGCTCGAGACTATGGCTGCGCGCCCTGCAGTCAGACGCGGTCTTCAAGTCCCCGCAAAGGTCGAACGCCTCTCGCAAGAAGCGCAGGAGCAAGCGATCAAAACCGTGCGTGGTCTGCTCTGACGGTTTATTCGCAGTATCCGCTGGATTTCTTCATCAGCCATTCGCTTGCCAAGGGTTGGCTAGGGGCGTTTCCGAAGTTAGTGTTTGTTCACTGCCGAAATTGTAATTCAGGTCTTCGCCGGGCGGATTGATCGCATCGCCTTGCATGTAGTCGAAGTTACAGTGCCACAGCAGCGTGAATGCCCCCATGTCCTCGACGCCCTTCGCGACGCTTGTCCGACCGGCAGTCTTGGCATCGTGAGCAGCGTACCGCAGGGCATCTTCATTTTTGCTCTGCAGAATACGGCAGTCGACCTTGATGATGTCGAAGTCGAGATGCGTCAGGTCCGCAATCTTTAGCAGAACCGGATCAAAATCATCGAGCGCAATGCGGGCCCCCATGCTTTTCGCCTGTAGCAGAAATTCACGCGCGGCCAGCGCGTGATTCTTGATGATCGGTGCCGCAATCTGGAAAAGCAGCCTCGCTGCGTTCAGGCGCGTTGTCGCGAGATGCTGCCGGATCGCCGGCAGCAGCATCTGATCGTTAACTCCACAGGCCGATATGGGAATGAGCAGCTCGGCGTTCATTCCTTCGCGCGTCGACTTGACCAGCGTTTCAATCGACTGTTGTGCAATCCATCGGTCGATTTTGCAGGCCTCCCCGAGTTTTTCCGCAAGCGGCATGAATTCGGCGGGTGCCAGCAGCGTGCCTTCGTGCGTCTCCACAAACGGACATGCCTCGTACAGCTCGCGCGGTTCGCCATGCAGATTCACGAGCGGTTGAAACATCATGCGGTAGCGCTCCTGGGACAGCGCCTCTTGCAGAGCAGCAGTTGGCGCAGAATGGGGCGATGGAGCGGGATGTTTTTCGACCGTCGGTGGCGCTGATGGCTGCGGCAAATCTGTCGGTGCACCGGCGGGGAAGGCGAGTTCCAACTGTTTTTGTCGATCATTAATGGAATTGTCGACCTGCACAAGTTTCACATCGATGTGACATTGCGAACGAGTCGTGCCATCCGCAAATTGAAATGCGTCTGCGGTGCTGCGCAGCTCGTTGAGCAGGTTATCGGCCGCATTACGCTCTGCCACACGCATCAACACGGAAAACTGTCCCCCACCGACGCGTCCAAAAAGCTGCTGTCCTGTCAGGTGTTCGCCCAGCTGGCGCGTGAGTCGTAGCAGAAGGCGGTCGCATGCTGCATGGCCAAGCGCATGGTTGAGCTCCGCCATGTGGCGAAGTTCCAGTCCGATGAGAAAGCAGGATCCTGTGCCGGCGCGCACTTGCTCCATCGCCTTGCCGAGTTCCTGCAGGAAGAAAGGCCTGTTACACAATCCGGTGAGCGCATCGCGCTGATGCAGAAATTCAAGTTTTGATTCCAGCGCCTTGCGCCGGGAAATGTCGGTGACGACAATCTGAACGCATGGTTCGCCTTCAATACGGACAGACGACATGCTGATTTCTACAGGAAGGCACTGTCCGCCATGAGTGACCGCCTTATATTCGCGGGGATCGTGAAACGCATCAGAACTGCGAAGCTGCAGTTTGAAGCGATTCTGGTCACTCTTGTCGATAAGATTGAGAATCGGCACGCCTTTTAGTTCGCTGATATTTTGGCAGCCGATGAGTGTGAGATAGGCCGGATTGGCATCAACGTGCATGCCGTCGTGACAGTAGCAGACTGCTTCGCGCGATCCCTCGACCATGACCCGGTACCGATCCTCGAGCTGGCGCTGTACCTCCGCCATGCGTGCGCTGGCGCGCTGATCTTGAGCGGTTTGCAACTCGCGCCGCACCGCAGGAAGCAATCGTGCCCATTGACCCTTTATTACTACATCGCGTGCGCCCTCGGTCATGATTTCGAGAACGTCGGCATCCGTAATCTGTTTAGCGACCACGATGAGCGGAATCGCCGGGGGTTTTGATTTCAGTATTGCTAGAATGTCGCGTGCATTAATGTGCCGCGCCGCGTGTTCGGCAAGCACAACGTCCCACTCGTCGCTGGATAGCGCGCTTCTTAAATCGGCCGCATTTTCTATGCGATGGGTCTTGAGCGGCTGCTTTGCCTGGCGCAGGACCTTGGTGCATTGCTCTACATCATCAGGTGAGTCGTCCGCAAACAGTATCCTTATCATTGTCTTTGTAATCCTGCCGGTTGCTGGTTTTGGCAGAAAGCAAAAGCATTGGCGTGCCGCAGGCGCGCTGCCAGCTCACTGATTAACCCACAGGCCCTTATGCAACGGACATATGGTGTAATGTGCTGGACGGGTTTCAAAGAAGATTAAGCACATTCTGTGCCAATCTAACCGTCCAGGAAATTTCCTGTGCCTCGGACAGCTATTAGGCACTCCAGCGCGACTACAACGTTTTATTGACCCGCGTGTTCTGGGAATTTGACCAGCGCTTCTGACAAGCGGCGATCTCCATCGAACCTTGCGGACTTTACGTCCTAAGATTGGCGTCGGCCAGGGTGCGTCGCCGCGAACTGACCGGGCGCGACTAACTCCCTAGGTAGCCGTGAAATGGTCACTCTGCGTCACAGGCCGCGCTACCTTGAAAGGACGGGAGGGGGTTAT
>JAKBDW010000090.1:0-3310 GCA_021834245.1 Pseudomonadota bacterium | reverse complement strand
GGGGGCAAAAGCCAAGGGTACAAGAAGCGCGAGCGCCGCCCCAAGACGCGCAAACACCGAATGGTATCCCTCGCACGTGCGAAACAAGGCAGACCACCACCCGAAGTTGTAGGCATCCGCAAACCAGACGTGCCCGTCCTCGGCCCAGAACTGCGCGTTGAAAACCGCATCCGGCCGCCGTGAGATCAGAATGAGGCAGGCTGCCAGAAATATCACGCCGTGCTGCCAAGGCCTGATTTCAGTTTGTCCTTGCTGTCGAAATTGCATGATGCCACCGTTCGTGCGATTGGGCGTCGAACTAACTTCTTGTTCCATGCCGGGTGCCTCATCCTTGCCGCGTTTTGCGCGGCGAGGGTGGAAAACCAAAGAACTCAATTCCCGGCCTTAATCTTCGGCATCGGGTACGGCGAAATCCGCGCCGGCATGGCGTCCGGCTCCGCCAGCCACACCTTCCGGTCCTTGTAGTAACGGATCAACTCTAAATTACCGGCAGCACCCTCGTCTCTGGCCCAAATGACCTTGGAACCATCGATGTCAGCACTGTTGTACACCCACTCGTCGAGCGGCTCGTGCGCCGGGGAATAGTGAACAATGGCCAGTTGCCCGCCGGGGAGCTGATCGAGCCACGCTTCGATCTGCGCTCGCTCCGTTCCAAAATGCTCCGGCCCAAACCAAGTGAAGTTCCAGTTACTTGGCGGCCATTCGCTCTGTGCGATATGCAAGGGCTCGGCAAAAACCCGCAAGCCCGCCAGCGCCACGCACACGGTCACTGTGAACCGCACCAATGCAAGTCCGGCAGGCCTTCCCTCCGGCTTCCACAGCCGCAGGTGGCGCATCATTTGCAAACCGATCGCATAGAAGGCCGCGGTAAACGGGGCCACATAGTGCGGCAGAAGATAGATCTCGATCGCCATTCCGGCAGCCAGGATGAGCACGCTCACCACCAAAAACCGGATGCGCCGATCCAGAAACACATGCCGCACCATGATGAGAGGCGGAAGCAGGGCGAAGCCAGAGTAAAACAGCAGCATGAATCCCACTTTGACCAGGCTCTGCGGCAAAAAACCGCTGAGAGAATGGATTCCATTGAAAAAATCCAGCTCGCCTTTGTGATAGAACTCCCGCATCTCGGGGTACCGGTACGCCGGCTCCGGCCGGGCATTCTGCCACACGTAATACGGAGCAATTCCATAGGTGGCGCGATCAACCGCGTAAGGCGGAGTGAACGGGCTGCCAAAGGCGCGATAGTCGTAGTAGCCCATCCACGCAACCGCGGCAAGACCAAACAGCAAAGGCACAGCGGCAAGGCGCACCATGGCGGCCTTGCTGGGCCGGTTCCTGCCCTTCCACATCCAGCGGCCGAGCACAACCGCAACCGGCAGGCACATCAGAATGCCTTCGTAGGGCCGCGTCAGCGCCAGAATCGCAATGCCAATGCCGATCAGCACCGCATAGCGCATCCGCGCCGTCTTCATCAGCCGTGGCAGTGCGCCCAGGATCAACGCTCCGCCCAGCGCCGCCAGCGAACCCGCGGCGTGGTACGTGTTGGTCCAGTAACTGAAAACGCCCAGGCGCAACACGGCAATGAACCCTCCCAGCAGCGCCCATCCCGGCGGCAGCCATGCCTGCAGGCACCAGCAGAGGGCCGCGCACATCAGCGCGCTCACGATCAGCAGGCCCACCCACGGATGCCCGAAGATGACTTTGCTCGCAGCAAGAAGCAGCCCCTGTCCGGGGAAGTACATCGACTGATAGGTCGGCTTCATGGTGATATGGATTGTTTCGAAATGCGTCCACATCGCGGGGCTTGGATTGGTCAGACGGCCGTGGGCAAAGGTGTCGCCGGCAAGCAGAAAGCTGAAATCGTCGGGAACAAACGGCAGCGGAACTCCGAAGAGAGGAAGAATGGCCAGGCGCAGCGCAATCACGCACAAGCCCACAACTACGGCAGACAGCGCTTTTCTCCGCGCCAGCCGCGCGAAGGCCCGCTCGATGCGCGCAAACCAACCGGCCCCAAGGCGTGGCCAGGCATACGCCGACGCAGCCGCAATTCCCGTCAACCCGCATTCAAGGATCAGCAGCGAGGGGTTGGGCGTTGAGGCAAGGGGTAGCAGCATCATGATTTGGTTCGGCGCCGTTCGATGAAGATCCAGCTTAGATCATTAGAATTCTACGGCATTCGCAGCAAATTCGGGGTTCGCAGTTCCTGCGATTCCGCCTTCTGAACCCGTTTCGTCAATGCGGCATAGAACCAACAGCTCATGGGGAGCACGCACTGGTTATACTGGGAGGTTTCGATTGCGGTTCGTCATAAGGCCATGCGTGAGCAGACCGTCTCAGTAGTGCGCAATCATTATCGAGGCGGGCACAACAAGATCGATTGTCTGCACCAATTCGAAGAGTAGGATAGAGTTGCGATCTGAAGGGAATCGAAATCGTCGCAAATATCTGGGCCGTGGACGCCGAGATGGTGTACCACGAAGAAAAGGCCGGGAAATAGACCACGGTCTCGGTGGTCAAGTTGACGAAACCAGGCCCGCCAGGCAGCGATGAATTCGTGCCACGGTGCGCCGCGCCGTAGAACGCAATTAAAGTTGTCTCCGGAACGGAACTGCGGAATTCGTCGTCAGTACGTACTGAGCGAGACCAGTTGCCCCAACATAAAGCTACAGCGATCCGACACGAGGAAGGCAACCACGGGGGCCACGTCGTCCGGAGTGCAGAGTCTCTTCAATTGCGATCGCTGCCGTTCCGACTCCAGGAACTCCCGCGGTGCGCCGTGAATCAGGCCGGTCGCCCCGAGGCCGGGACCAACGGCATTCACGATAACCCCCTGCGATGCGACCTCGCGGGCGAGAGCCTGGGTCCACATGACGACACCGGCCTTGGCCGCGCCATAGGTCGATATGTTGGGAATGCCCTGCCCCCCGGAAGTGTTGACGATGCGCCCATACTTCCGCGCGATCATGTGAGGCAGAACCGCATGGGCTACATTCATTTGGCCGAAGAGATTGACCTCGATATCGTATTGCCAGTCCTCGGGAGTCATCTTCACAAACGGCTGCAGCTTGCTGCTCGAACCGGCATTGTTGACCAGGATATCGATCTTGCCGAAAGTGCTTATGGCTGCATCGACCATGTGGTCTACTTCAGCGCGATTCCTCACATCGACTTTCACGGCGATGCTCTTGCGTCCAAGCGCATTCACCTCGGCGGCGGTTTTCTCCGCTCCTGCCAAATCGATGTCGGCTGATACTATGTCGCATCCCTCCTGCGCCAGCATCAACGAGATCGCCTTGCCGTAGCCGAT
>JAKBDW010000329.1:0-3315 GCA_021834245.1 Pseudomonadota bacterium | reverse complement strand
ACTGGACGGGGCTGAGCCTTCTGGTCATCTGGGTGGGGTCGCTGCAGATCATGCTGGACAAGGGCCAGGAGCTCGACTGGTTCGGCTCCAACGTCATCGTGGCACTGGCGGTGAGCGCTTTCATCGGCTTTGTGTTCTTCCTCATTTGGGAAATCTACGACGATCATCCGGTGGTGGACCTCACTCTCTTCAAGCTGCCCAACTTCACCCTCGGCACCGTTATGCTGGCGCTCGCCTACGGCATGTACTTCGGCAGCCTGGTGCTGCTGCCCCTGTGGCTTCAGGAATACATCGGTTACACGGCAACTGACGCGGGAGGTGTGCTGGCCTGGGTTGGAGTCTTTGCTCTGGTCTTCATGCCCTTCGTCGGGCGTTACGCGAGTCTCGTCGACACACGCTGGCTGACGTCATTTTCCTTCCTTGTCTTTGCATACGTGTTCTGGATGCGCTCGAACTTCACAACGGGCGACAGCTACTGGGAATACTCCATTCCCACGGTGATTCAGGGCATCGCCACGGCCACGTTCTTCATCCCGCTGCTGGGCATCATCCTCGGCGGCTTGCCTCCGCAGCGCATTGCCTCAGCGGCTGGCTTGTCGAACTTCGTGCGCATTACAGCGGGTTCATTCGGTACTTCGATCTACACCACAGTATGGAGCGACCGCGCCAGCCTGCACCACGAACAGCTTGCCAGCCATATCTACGCGGGCAACCCGGTCTCGGACCCCGTCATCCAGGGCCTGCAGCAGGGTGGCTTCAGCCATGAACAGGCGCTGGGGTTGATCAACCGCCTCATCGACCAGCAGGCCTATACGATCTCCGTGGATGAGATGTTCCGCCTGAGCGCTTGGCTATTTCTTGCGATGATCATGCTCGTCTGGCTCGTCAAGCCGTCCCCGCGTTCGGCGGCAAGCGCTGACGCTGCCGGCGTGCATTGAGCATCAACTTGCTCAATTCCTCCGCTTTGCGCCTCGTGAAAGACTCCAGTGGGTCTGACCTGCCCCGGTAAAATATATCCCCGCTTAACGCGTGCAAAAATGGGTCGAAGCCAACAGACGTCACGAGGAAAGCAACCGGTATAAGCCGGTCGATTCCGCATGCAGGCCGCAGCCACCAGCTTTCGCGTTGATTGACCGCCGCCAACGCCCGCTGAAATGTGCGAAAGCGACTCTGCGTTAGCGCTCAAGCGGAGCGATTAGGGAAGCCAATCCATCTCGATCGGTGATCTGCAATTCTCGAACGCTCAATTTGATAAGCCCATCGCGATGAAATCGGGATAAAAGCCGACTCACCGTCTCCATCTTCAGGCCAAGATAGCTTGCTATTTCATCCCGGCTCATGTGCAACGTAAATTGCCATGGTGACAAGCCTCTGGCCTTGAAGCGCTGGGAAAGATCAAGTAGGAATCGTGCCAGGCGTTCCTCGGCATGTGCGCTACCCAGGTTGAACTGGTCTTTTTGGGCGCGCGCCAAGCGGTCGCCAATAAGACAATGCAGCTGGTGCTGCAATGTGGACACGTCCCGCGCAGCGAGTTCCAGGTCTCGAACGTTGACTTCGCATGCTTCGCTCTCTTCCAGAGCGACAACGTCGATGGCGTACCTCTGTGCAACAAAATTTTCCAGACCCATCAACTCGCCCGGAACGTGAAAGCCAAGGATTTGATGCCGCCCATCCGGCGTATGCACCACAGACTTGAACGAACCCACGTGTACCGCATACACCTTGTCCATTGCCGCGCCTGAACTGAAAAGGCACTCGCCCTTTTCCACTTGCATCGTGCTGTGCACGATCTCTCGCATCCGACCCAACTGCTCGCGGGGCAACGCAGTCGGCAAGCAGAACCGACTTTGATAGCACCGGTCACATGGATGCGGTTTGTAGAATTGTTGGACAGTCGCAGCGGGGATTGTTTTCATGGTCGCGGCCAGTAAGTCGTGTTTGAACACTCTCATAACGCGCATGTACATACCAACCTTGACCCTACCTCCCTCAAGGCTTCGCGGGGCGATGCAATCTAGCCTGGCGCAGCCGCCCGGTAGGTCATTTTCTTGATCGCTAAGTCAGCTCTTGCCGACGCCGACTGCATCCACTCATCCAGCACGCTCGGCAAATTCGCGGGAGGAATCTTCAGGCTTGCCATGGTTTCCCCGTGGCTACTCTGAACGGTCATGCCAGCTTTGCGCACGATGTGCATCATGGGGCCGTTCTCGCTCAAACACTGCAAAGTCAGCGTCTGGATGCCATGATTGCGCGCGAACAGCACCGCACGCTGGAACAAACGATAACCGAAACCCTTGCCTTGAGCCTTGGGAATCACGGATACCCCAAACTCGGCTTCACCTGTGTCCTTAGGCATTCGCGAAATGCCGATATGGGCAACTGCGATGAGCTCGAGCTTGTGATTGAAGATGCCGAAAATCTCATCCTGATCGAAGTCGATCTGGTTGACGTAGTTCTGCATCTGTTCGTCGCTGATGGCGTACCCAAACCGCAGGTACCGGTCACGCGAGGTCAGGGTCAAGAAATGTTGCATGAGAGCACCCTTGTGCCCAGCCTCAAGGTGCACCATCGGAACGATCTCCGGTGCCGGCTGATTGAAATATGGCAGAACAGTCGTCTCGGTGCTCATCGCGCGCTCTCGCCCTCATGCCCCAACTTGGCCGTCGAAGACAACATAGCAGCTCCGAGGCGTTGGGCAAAGCCTCATTCTCGAAGCAAGCGCGATAGAAGATGCATCTCGCCAGTGCTTTCTGCTTCCAAGCACTCGCCACCAAGTATGTCAAAGCCGCTTGCCGCCATACCGAACCTCGCATTGCCCTGCGTTGAACTCACTTTGGAACGCCCAGAGCCTTGCGATGTGGCGCATAGCACCATCCAATGCCGAAGTAACCCAAGAACGCTCCCTGCGTCACGCGGCGCCTAAATGGACGGATGTTCCGGAGTTGATCCCCGCGGGGGTTGCCGCGAATTATCGAGCGCCCCGGCTTCGACATATCCGTAATCCATTGCTTTGCGCAACCAAGATGCCGTCTGATCATCGTCTCCGACGGTCATTCCAATTTGGCCAAGCATCCCCACCAAGCGCAATTGGGCAGGGCTACAACCTTGCTCGGCGGCTTTGCGCAGCCAGTTGGCTGCCTGCGCGAGATTCCGGGTCACGCCTCGTCCTTCCTGATACAGAACGCCAAGGCGGTATTGCGCAGAGCCGCACCCTTGTTCGGCGGCCCGGGTAAACCAGAATGCGGCCTGCCCCAGATCTTCAGCCACGCCCAGACCCTGCGCGTAAAGATCGCCGAGGTGATACTGCGCCGTGCT
>JAKBDW010000522.1:0-3333 GCA_021834245.1 Pseudomonadota bacterium | reverse complement strand
AAGGTTTGGCACGATGTATATCACTCCAAGACATCGGCGGGCGATGTGTATCTCAAGTTGACGATCATTGAGGATGTGTTGATTGTGTCTTTCAAGGAGTTATGAATGAAATGTCCTGTTTGCGGTGAGGCTGAACTGATCCATGATATCAGCGACTTGCCCTATACCTACAAGGGCGAAACCACGCTGATTTTGGCGGTATCAGGTGATTTTTGCCCTGCTTGTGCCGAGTCCATTCTGGATGGGGTGGAAAGTGATCGGGTCATGCGTGAAATGCGCGCTTTCTCGAAGCAGATCAATGCAGCCATTGTTGATTCGGCTTACATTGCCAAAGTCCGCAAGAAACCCGATCTGGATCAACGCCAGACTGCAGAGATCTTCGGAGGAGGGGTCAATGCCTTTTCACGCTATGAGAACGGCAAAACAAAACCACCTTTGGCTTTGGTAAAACTGCTCAGAGTGCTTGAGCGTCATCCCGATTTACCCAACGAAGTCAGAATGGCCTAACTCCTCTTCTTACCCACGGAGGACCGTTGTGTCTGTGAATGAAGGATATCCGCGCAACCAGGTGTCAACCCCAAACAGAAATGTCCGCGCAACCAGGTTTACTCAGGCTCGTGGCAATGGTAAATTGTCTCATGGGCGCCTCCCGGTACCGAGACGCTCGGAATCGACATTTATGACTACCGTTGCAGAACACTACGAAAATCATCTTGCTTCTGTCTATGTATGGATGGTAGGCGGCTTCGATGCCGCCACTTCTCGCGGCGAGAGTGAGATCAACGCCGTCTGCCCGAATCCGTCGAACGGACTTACTGCTGTTGATCTAGGAGCCGGCTTCGGTATGCACTCCATTCCGCTGGCTCGTCGCGGCTATTCGGTCGTCGCTATCGACAGTTCCTCGAAACTACTTGAAGTACTACAAGACCACATCGCGTCGCTGTCTATTCAGACGGTGGAGGATGATCTGCTGAACTTTCAAAAACATTTGAACGCCAAGGTACAACTTATCCTATGTATGGGCGATACGTTGACTCATCTGTCAGAGCATCAGTCCGTCGAACAATTATTTTCTCTTGTCGCAGAATCGTTGAGCATAGGCGGCATGTTCGTTATCACCTTTCGAGACTACGCATCGCCCCTCGTTGGGGATAGTCACTTTATCCCCGTCAGGAGTGACAATGATCGCATCCTCACTTGCTTTCTTGAGTACTCTCCCGACTATGTTACCGTCCACGATGTGCTTCATGAGCGGAATGGTTCTATCTGGCAACTACGAGTCAGTTCCTATCGAAAACTCAGGCTTTCGCCGGAGTGGGTATCCACGACACTTCAAGCCAATGGGTTTACGGTTCGCATCGAGCCTGGGCTTGCAGGCATGGTTCGTGTTGTCGCAGACAAGCGTCGGTAGTCATAGGGGTCGATCTCGTGCAAACGACAAGTGACGATCAAGGTAAGCACCACGTTGCCCTTTACACTGGAGTATGATTTTTCCGCAGTGGCAGCAAGTTGTCGATGCGACCATTTGGTCAGGCAGGTGATTTTTGCGAGGTGTTGCTTCGTGCTATCCTTGCAAACTGCTTTTGGCTTGGTTCATGGCTCTATTCTCCCGGAATTTAGCCTCCACCAAACACGGGGCGGTTCATGTCGTGACGCTATTCGAAGATAAACGGGTTCAGGAATTGCCGTCCTAGCATCAGTTCGCGTTCGTGCTGAGTCAGGCCCGCGCTTTCGCATACCTCTACCCAGTTGTCCTTGATGACGTGCTCCATCTGGTCGATGATTGTCTGCGCCGCCGCGTCCTCCAGTTGGAACTTGTGCGCCGCCTGGACGCACACGCTCAACTTGCTGTATTTATTCTGGCCGATGATCAGCATGGCCTGGGTGGCTTCGTTCCCGGTACGTCCCTGTGGGCAAAGGTCGTACGCTGGTGTGAGCGCGAGATAACTTCCGTCCAAAAAGGCGGCGTGGTTGCGCGCGTGATCGTCGGTGTTCCCGCATAGTATGTTGAACACGATGCGCCGGAACAGTTCGTGCAGAGTCGCGCGCGGCGCGGTGAAACGCTGCCGGATGACGTCGGCCAGATCTTCGTAACTCGCATAGCGCGCCATCATCTCATCTAGGCCGAGGATGGTAAGGGCGGAGATCATGGCATTGCGCGCCCATCCCTGTCCCGAACGGACGCGATCGAAGCGCTCCACCAGCAGCACGTCCTTGTCCATTACGCTTTCCAGGCGGACCGTGGCGGTGTTGATGCTGCACAGGGCAGCGAGCCGCATGGCCACGAATTCCGCCTTCACCACATTGTACAGGTCCTTGTTTGAGGAAAACTTGGCGATGTACTTCTTGCCGGCTTCTTCCAGCGTCACCTTTGGGCGGGCGCCACCGATGGATGTGCCATGGCGCAGCGCAAGATCTAGCGCTTGGCTGACCGGCAGTCCGTCCTGAATCCGCTGGGCGGCTTCCATGAGTTCATGCATGGGAGTATGGATCCCGGCCCGTGGCACATATTCGGTGGGCGAGGACTGGAAGTCCAGCGCGCCGATGCGGTCCGATCCTGACTCCAGCAGGTAGGTCAGTTCGTCCAGTTCGGCGACGTTGTCCGCTCTCGCGCCGGCGCGGTACAACAGTACCCGGCGGCCCCAAGCATCCGGGGATGCATCGCGGATGCAGTTGGGCATTTGCAGGCCGTTGAGGAGTGGCAGTTCCCCAGCGCGAAGCGGCAGTTCAGGTTCGTAGATCGGGATAGCATTGGACCGGGCGAGGTAACTCTGGCCGTAGTTGAACACCAGAACTCCATCGTCGGCGCGCGCCAAGCGGCCGGCGACGACCGGCTCCGTTTCACCTGGCAGCCATAACCACACGTAGGCCTCTTTCGGTGACCCCTTAGAATTCATCCTTCACCTTACCTTTCTTGCGCGCCGTCTGCGGCAGCAGGGCAAGTTTTTCCGCCACCCGTGCGGTGTGACCCATGATCGCCTGCGGGGTGCCCTCAAACAAGGATACGCCGACGAGTGCTGCGGCCTCGAAGACCGCGCCGATGGACGTCCCCGGATAGCCACCCTCAATGCGGCTGACGAGCGGGCGGGACACGCCCATGCGATCGGCAAGTTCCTGCTCGCTCCAGCGTTTCTGGATGCGGGCCGCCCGGATTGAGGCCCCGAGCAGAAACAGGGCTTCATTGGCATACTTGGATATCGTGTGGCTTGCGGTCTTTGACATGGTAAAATGCAATGTCTATATTACTTTAGATTGTATCACGTAACATTTATATTTCAAAGTGGCGATTTTTCCCAGCAACGCCCCCCGAAGTGCATCCAGTGCCTGATGCGG
>JAKBDW010000382.1:0-3335 GCA_021834245.1 Pseudomonadota bacterium | reverse complement strand
CGATTTCTTCGGTGACGGACCGCGCATTCCTCTTCTGGTGGTCTCTCCCTATTCACAGGGAGTGGGCGTTAGTCACACCTATGCCGATCATGTGTCGTTCGACAAATTTGTTGAGGCCAACTGGCATCTGGAGCCGATCTCGTCGCGCAGCCGCGACAATCTGCCGAATCCGGTCGCCGCACGCAATGACCCTTATGTACCACTCAACAGCCCAGCCATCGGTAACATGATGGACATGTTCAATTTTTCAAATCGCTAAGCGGCCGGGAAAAACCGCTGCGGGATGGGGGCGGCATCTTGCCGCCCCTTTTTTTGCATGCGGGCCTAGCAACATCCCTGTTGCGTACTAAGCAGCGCAGCAGCAGAAAAAGTGCGCGCCGTCATGACGCTGGAGATTGTGCGGCCTCGCGTTTAGTGCGTTTTCGAATTGCCTGGATCAGCTCCAGTCCGGTGAGCAACCAACCGCTCCATGCCACTACGCGCAGGCGTTGCACGCGCATGGCGATCGCCAGCGCCAGTACTGCGATTGCCGCGTGGCGTCGAACAACCCGTCCCAGCTTGAAGGCAGCCTCGGCCGCCGCGATCGGTTCGCGCCAACGTTCTGCGAGCATTGCCAGCTCTGCGCGCTGAGCCGCGGCCCGTGCGATAAGCATCTGTCGCCGCTTGGTGACGGCCGCGAGCCCCGAGTTCGTCATGGCTTGAGATCCTCGCGATCGCGCGCCAGCTCGGCAATCGTTGCCGCCAGGAATTTTGGTCGCGCCCTGATGCGCGCGCGCCACAAGATCCCGAGAAGTACCGCCAGCACAAAATAGAACCCAGCGATAATCGAGCACACCGCCGCCGGATTGCTGTGCCAATAGACGACAATAATGGCGACGCTTCCGAAGATCACGGCCAGACAAAAAAAGAACAATGCCAGAAAGGACAGCAGCAAGATTTGCTCGGCAAAAAGCCGCTGCTCTTCGAGCTCGGTAGCGACAAGCTCGGCGCGCGTCTGGACTATGCCAATCAGCGACGACAGGAGCCGGCGCAAGGATGCCAGCAGGCCTATCGTCCCGCTGTCGGCTGTTGGTGTCGACATGTCAGCGGCGTGCGCTTAACATGCCAAGCAAAAACCCCAGTCCCGCGGCAATCGCTACCGACTCCCAGGGGTGATCGCGTACCGTGCGGTCAGCCGACTCGGCTGCGGCGCGTCCTCGGGCAACAACGTCATCGCGCAGATCACTCACTGCTTCCTTGGCCAGTCGCAGTCGCTCCTCGACACGCGCGCGCGCCGCGTTGGCACGTTCGCCGGTCTGATTGGCAGTTGCTCGCAGCAGTTCCTCGGTATCGGCGGTCAATGCCTTGAAATCGTCGACCAGTTTGCGTCTGGCCGTCTCCGTTGCGCTTGTCATATTAAGCCTCCTTCTTGTTACACCGCACCGAATTCTTCTTAACAACTGCAACCTATATTAATCCACGTCGCGCACCTGGAGTTTTTGATGTATATCAACTTCTTGCACTATGTGGTCGGCAAAAAATCCCTACCAAGCGGACATTGCGCTGAGTATCGTATTCGGCAATTGACCGGAAATTCTGGCGCGGATTCCGGTTGGTCAGCGCAGTGGACGAAACCGAAGTGCAACGCGACAGCAGTCGATTCGCGTCTATCGAACGAGGTGTCGACTGTCGTCCGCAACCGGTTTTGGGCCGTCATGTTTTGCATTTTTGTCATGTGACGCATCCGACCTGCGTGCCAAGTACTTCAGCGCGTGTGACAAACCGATCCGTACCGGTGAAAGCGACACACTAACAAACGACAATTATTGATTGATTCCCACTGACTGGCCGGCGGGCGCGATTTGGCATGAACGCCTGCGCGTATCCTGCGGACCGTGCTATCGGTGGCGCGCAACCGGTGACACTGGGCAAAAGAACGTACCACCGTACCCAAGCGCAAGGAACGCTTGCAGCAATGCCGTTCGCGCGGCGCGGCGCTAGCTCGTTACGTAGCGTGTCAGCTCGTGAATCAGTTCTTCCTTTTCCTCGAGCAGTAGCACCAGTAAATCACGCAGCGATATAACGCCAACGAAAGCGTCTTGGTCGTAGACCAGAAGATGGCGACAACGGTTTTCCTTCATTAGTTCGATGCAACGCTCGCAGCGTTCGTTTGCCTGAACCGAGACCGGACTTTTGCGCATCACTTCCGAGAGGCGAACGGTCGCGGCGTCCTTGCGATCCCGGACCACATTGCGCATGAGATCGCGTTCGGTAAAGATGCCGGTGACCTGTGACGCGCGGCTGACAATTACGGAGCCGATGTGGTGCTCGCTCATCAGGACAGCTGCATCGAGCGCGGTGTTGTCCTCCTTCAGCAGCGCCACCCGCCGTTCGACCTTTTCGGTGATCAGCGTCATGGAATGACCCTCCTCGCAGTGCGGAAGTGTCGGCTATTACTCCACGCTGCCGAAACTCCGGTCGACGGCGCCGACTGGCGCCTTGAGTCCCGCCACGCGGCAACCCTGCGCGACCGGACCACCGGGAAAAATTTCGTAGAGATAGCGCAATCCGCCCTTGGCGTGGAATTTCTCGTCCAGGGCATCATGCAGTTCGTGCACGTTTAGTGGGCGATCCTGGTGATTGGCATAGTATTCCTGAAGTGCGCGTATGGTGTTCCAGTGATCGGCGTTGAGCGCGAGACTTTCCTGCTTTGCGATGGCGCGTCCCGTCGCCTCGGTCCAATCTTCGGGTGCACGGGGGAACTTGGGATCCTTACGTGATCCGTTATCGCTGTCGACAATCGACTCCAAAAGAGTTGTCATGGTTGCGCCTCCATTTGCGGGGTTGCTTGCTGGAATCTTGTCTGCCTAGCCTCCTACACTGACTGGCGGGGGGATGGAACTACCGACTGGGCCAGAAATGGTCCGATAGATATTATAGTCCCAAGCCTGTGCGGACCATACAAGGACAGAGACACTGCCATGCTTGACTGAGGCCTCGCGCCTGACCTGGCCAGGAATACCCTGAATTTCCGCGGCTGCGCAGGCAATTCGAGATTGGCACCCGCCATGCACGAGGAATTCATGCCATTCTTAAACACACAATTTCGCTGCGTGATCTCCTGGCCATTCCGGCTTCGGGCCGGGAGCGTGATCGTGTGCTACTGCCTCCTTGCAGGCTGTATCGCTGGTTCACCGGCGACAGCGGTTGGGCTCCCTGCACCGGCAACTGCGGCTACGCTACCGGTCGACGCGCCGGTAACCATTGGCGTGCTGGACGCAGGCTGGCATACCGGCGTAATGCTTCCAGCGGATAAACTCGGCTCGCCGCTGGTCGAATTGCGTCGATGGTTTCCG
>JAKBDW010000453.1:0-3344 GCA_021834245.1 Pseudomonadota bacterium | reverse complement strand
ACCGGCAACCTTACCCTGCGCCTGAAAGACGTGCCGTGGGACCAGGCGCTCGACCTCATCCTGCAGACCAAGGGGCTCGACAAGCGGCAGAACGGCAACGTGATCTGGGTCGCGCCCAAGGATGAATTGCTGGCAAAGGAAAAACTCGAGTTCGAGGCCAAGTCGGCTGTGGCCGATCTGGAGCCCCTGACGACCGAGTACATTCAATTGAATTACATGCGGGCGGATGAGGCGAAATCCATGTTGTACGGCGCACCCGGGACGTCGCTCGGTTCTGGGAGCAGTGAAGCCGTGAACTGCTCGGCCCAGGCCCAGGGCCTGACCGGTATGGCCGCGCAGGCCTCGCAGCAAGGCGCTGGAGCGACCGAACAGAAAGTTCTCACCAAGCGGGGCCGCGCCACGTACGAGCTCAAGACCAATACGCTCATCGTCACCGATACGGCGCGCAAGATTCAGGAGGTTCGCGAGTTGCTCGCCCGCCTGGATGTGCCCGCACGCCAGGTCATGATCGAGGCACGGGTCGTGGTGGCAACCGATGGCTGGAGCCGCGATCTGGGCGCACGGTTGAGTTTCCTTGCAACCAATCAAGTGGGAAATATCGGCGGCGACAAGCATTTGCTGACTGGGGACGGCCGAGGTCAAGCCTTGCCCGTGTCGGCGAACGCGGCCAACCTGGTGACGTCCCTTATTAATCTCAAAAACGGAAATCTGCTGAGCTTGGAGCTTCGCGCTCTGGAAGCAGACAACCGCGGCAAGGTGATCTCCAATCCGCGCGTGATGACGACCAACCAGAAGCCCGCGGTGATTCTCAACGGCACGCAGATTCCCTATGTCACGGTCCAGTCTACAGCTACCGGAACAACCAACACCGTCACGTTCAAGGACGCCTTCTTGTGCCTGCTGGTCGATCCGCAGATTCTCAACAATGACTCCATCATCCTGACCGTCGAGGTGCAGAAAGATGCGGTGAGCGATCTCGTCGTCGCCCAGAATAACCCCGCGATCAACACCAAGCGGATCAAGACCCAGGTGCGCGTCAACAACGGCGAGACCCTGGTGCTCGGCGGGATCTTCGACGGCGACGAAAGCTCGACCGTGAACAAGGTGCCGCTGCTGGGTGACGTTCCGGTGTTCGGCAACCTGTTCAAGACGACCACCAAGTCGAACAGCAAGACCGAACTGATCATCTTCATCACCCCGCGCATCCTCGACGAGCGCCTGTCGCTCCGCTGATCGCGGTAAGCTCTCAAAGCGCGGGCGTGTCCCGCGCTTTTTTTCGTCCGGATTTTCTCGGGTGCGCTCACGCTTGCGCCGGCCGCACTCCATTAGAATGGCGCCATGAGCAAGCAGGATAATCTTTACCTCGTGGGGCTGATGGGCGCCGGCAAGACCACGGTGGGTCGGCTGCTGGCGAAGCATTACGGATGCACGTTCTACGACTCGGACCACGAAATCGAAACCCGCACCGGCGTCAGGATTCCGGTCATATTCGAGATCGAGGGCGAGGCGGGTTTCCGCAAGCGCGAGGAGGCGATGATCGCCGAACTGACGCGGTTGTCCGGAATCGTGCTGGGCACCGGCGGCGGCGCGGTCCTGTCAGCGGCCAATCGCGACAATCTGAGGAAGAACGGGGTCGTGATCTATTTGCGCGGCACGCCCGAGCATTTGTACGAACGCACACGGCACGACCGCAACCGGCCCTTGCTGCATACAGAGAATCCGCTCGCCAAGTTGCGGGAGCTGTACACACAGCGTGACCCGCTGTATCGCGAAGTGGCCGACATCGTGGTGGATACCGGCCGGCAGAGCGTGGCAGGCATGACCCGCGTGCTCTACGGCAAACTGGATTTGCTGAGAAGCGGGCTGCCATTGCCTGATCCGGCGGACTGAATGCGGCGGGCCGCCTATACAGCGTGGCTTTGCTTGCTGGCGGGAGCGGCGGCCGCAACGGATTACCGCGCGGACGCGCACGATTATCGAGACTATCTGCATCGTCTGCAGCCAGGCGACCGCTTGCTGCTCGCGCCGGGCGATTACACGCAGGGACTGCCCTTGCGCAATCTGTCCGGCCACGCCGGTCAGCCCATCGTCATCGAGGCGGCTGAAGCAAGCGAACCGCCGCGTTTCCTCGCGCGACCGCATGCCAATACGGTCAGTCTGGTCGATGTGCGTCATCTGGTGTTGCGCCAGCTGGAACTCGACGGTCGCGACCAGCCGGTGGATGCGGTCAAGGCAGAGGGGCCGAGTCGCTACGCCGACTTCATCACGCTGGACCATCTCTTCATCCACGACCATGCCGCATCGCAACAGAATGTGGGGATCTCCACCAAATGCCCGGCGTTCGGCTGGGTGATCCGTGGGAACCGGATCGAGCGGGTGGGAACCGGCATGTACCTCGGCGACTCCGACGGCTCGGATCCATTTGTCGGCGGCGTAATCGAGGCCAACCGGGTCTCGCACACGCTCGGCTACAGCCTCCAGATCAAGCATCAAACAAACCGTCCTGCCGGCCATACCGATCGCCACGACACGGTGATACGGTATAACGTGTTTTCCAAACAGGATGCATTACCCGGACCGCAGGCGCGCCCCAACGTCCTGCTTGGACATTTCCCGCTGACGGGGGCAGGCAGCGAGGATCGCTATCTGGTCGACGGCAATCTCTTTCTTCACAATCCGAGTGAAGCGTTATTTCAGGCGGAGGGACGCGTGGTGCTGTACGACAATGTGTTCATCAACGGCAGCGGCGATGCGATTCATGTCCAGCCCCACAATGACGTGCCACGCGACATGGCGATTTTCTCCAACACGGTGCTGGCATCGGGAACGGGTATCCGGGTGCGGCGCGCCCAGGGCACGCCCTACCGCCAGCGCGTGCTCGCCAATGCGGTGGCTGCCTCGACACCCGTGCGGGGCGGTGAAGTGGCGTACAACATCACGCTGGCCTATCAACCCGATCTGTTGAATGTCGCCGTTTCGGAGTTGACGCCGCGTCTGCTGGCGCAGCGCCCGCAAATACAACGCGTGCCGCAAGACCTGCTGCGCGAATTGGCGTCCTATCCAGACTGGCAGGCGGTGCCGCGTGCCGGAGCGCGCGTCCCCCCTGACTTGTTACGCACGCTGGAATCGTCCTGGCCATGAGCGGCGGCACGAAATCGCCCGGCAATCCACGTGCGCTGTTGTGGCTGATCGCGGTCGTCTACACCGTGTTTGTCATATACGGCAGCCTGGTGCCGCTCAAATTTCATGCGTTGCCGTGGGATGTTGCCGTGGCCCGATTTGGTGCGATCCCGTTTCTCAAACTCGGGATTGGGTCGCGCGCCGACTGGGTGGCCAATCTGCTG
>JAKBDW010000212.1:0-3352 GCA_021834245.1 Pseudomonadota bacterium | reverse complement strand
AAACGTAAACATCTTGTCGTGACGCGATTCGAGGTACATCTGCAGTTGGCTGTGCTGATCGACTGCGCCCATGGCGCGCACAGGTAGCGATCCGGCAGCCGATTGACCTGGTTGAGGTCCCTGCCATTTTCCCAGCGACTCGGCCCACAACTGACAGTACCAGTCCGCAAGCAGGCGCAGGCGATTGACGTAGGGCATCATAACGCTGATGCGCTTGTCCCGGCGTTTGTCCAGAAGGTAATAGAGCGCTGCGAGCAGAAGCGCGGGATTCTTTTCCGGGTCTGCTGCGGTGCAACGTGCGCCGAAATCGGCCGCTCCGGCAAGCAGTGAATCCACGTCAATGTCGAGTGCCGCAAGCGGCAGCAGCCCGACGGCCGACAGAACCGAGTAGCGCCCGCCAACCTGTGGTGGCACGGGCAGGCTGGCAAGTTCCTCTTTGCGTGCGAGCTGCCGCAGCCACCCATGGTCGGGATCGGTTATGACCCATTGGTGGCGTCTCGCTTCTTTGGCGCCAAGCTTCTTGGTAAGCCAATCGCGCAGTATCAGGTACTGAACCACAGTTTCGATGGTTCCCCCCGACTTGCTGATGCAAAGCACGGCTGTGTGCTCCGGGGAAAGCTGTCGAAATAGGCGATCCATGTGATACGAGTCGATGTTCTCGACGAAATGCAGCCTTGGCACGGAAGCGGCTTGCGCGCCTGCCGGCGAGTCATCCTCCGGTTTAAGTGCATGGCGGATCGCCTTGGTTCCGAGATTGGAGCCGCCAATACCGATGAGCAAAATGTCGCGATAGTGTCTTAGCTCGGCAGCTGAGCTGCGAATCTCAGGCAGTGAGTTACGCATTTCGGTGGCGAGATTAAGACAGGCAAATTCGGCATCCAACCCCCCGAGCGATTTGCTTACTAGGGTCTCGTGCACGCGCCCCATGTCGTCGGCAAGCTGCAAAATGTCATTGTGATCGATACCTTCAACCCCCACCTGTTCGCGAAACATGTTCGCGGTATTGATGCCGAGCGCTTTTCCACGCACAGGTGCGGTGAGCGACGTGCTGATAACTGGATTGCTGGCTTTTGGCATGGGTGAGATTCCTCTGTTCGCCGCACGGTACTCCTGCCGTGTGACAAGTCTGCGGTCGGAAAAAATGCATATGCTTCTTACGGGCTTCAGGCGCGGGTCGACGCGGTTCCTAATCGGGCTGTGCCGCGAAGCAGGGGCGCCCCCACAGTCTTTGCAGAAAGTGTGACCTTAGTATGCAGCGCACCATTGACGCGCCAGATCTGCGGCGATCGCGATCGGGTACTAGCGATCAGAAGCGGGATGGTCCGAGTTTATCACAGCTGCGACTGGAACAAGCGCACTGACGAACGGTAGGAAATATTTTTTTAGCGGGACTCGCAGCGCCTATTCAGGCCACTGCACCCATGTATAATTGCGCCGGCTTAGCGCCGATTTTGGTTGCAAAACATTTACTATTACTTATCCCGGGAGAGTTACAGATGAAAAAGCTGCTGGTTTTGATTGCCGTCGCATTTGCCCTTACCGCATGTGAGAAGAAGGCCGCGGAAGCTCCGGCTGCCGCCCCCGCCGCTGCTCCGGCTGCTCAGGCTCCGGCTGCCGCCCCTGCCGCTGGTACGGAAGCTCCGGCTGCTCAGGCTCCGGCTGCCGCCCCTGCCGCTGGTACGGAAGCTCCGGCTGCCGCCCCTGATCAGAAGAACTAATTGGTTTTTCCGTGAAGTCCGCCGAACCGTTTCGCGGTTCGGCGGTTGGGGAATTGTCCTGAATTGTCAGGACCTTGCCCGACCGTGGAATTGTTCGGTGGCTTCCAGGGTATTGAGAAGCAGGGAAGCCACTGTCATCGGTCCCACTCCACCAGGGACAGGGGTGATCCAGGCAGCCCTTTCAGCCGCAACTTCGAATTCCACGTCGCCGGTTAGTTTGCCGTCAGCCGAGCGCGTGATACCAACATCCATCACGGCCGCCCCGGTTTTGACCCACTGACCTTTAATAAGACCCGGTTTGCCAGCGGCGACCACCAGGATGTCCGCCTGAGCCACCAGAGAGGGCAAATCGCGGGTAAACCGGTGACACACCGTCACGGTGCAACCGGCAAGCAGAAGCTCAAGCGCCATAGGGCGTCCAACATGGTTAGAGGCGCCGACTACAACAGCGTGCTGACCACGTATCGCAAGGTCCGTCGTTGCCAAGAGATGCATGATGCCGCGCGGGGTACACGAGCGCAGCACCGGCATTCGCAGGGCCAGGCGACCCATGTTATAGGGGTGAAAGCCATCCACATCCTTGTCCGGGCGAATCCGCTCGATGACCGTTTCCGCATCGATTTGCGCCGGCAGGGGAAGCTGAACCAGGATTCCGTCGACGCGCGTATCTTGGTTCAGCTGGTCAATAAGTTGCAGCAAACTGTTCTGGGGGATGTCGGCCGGCAGATCATGCGAAAAGGACAGCATCCCGACTTCAGCGCAGGCTTTGCGCTTGCTGCGCACGTAGACCTGGGACGCCGGATTTTCGCCGACCATGATCACGGCCAGCCCGGGTACGCGCTCGCCACGCGCCGTTCTTTGCGCCACGCGCACTCCAACCTCGGCCCGTACAGCTGCCGCAATTGTTCTACCATCGATGATGCGTGCGCTCATGCAAAAACAGGTTTTTTGACTTTGAGAAAGGGCCGCATCATCGCATGCGCTCCCGCTGGCGCCAAGTGCGCCCCCCGGAGCGGTTTTCGCCAAGGCGGGCGCTGAGTGTCGGCCAATCGGCCTGGCGCGGCCCATCGTCCGTGGCGCCATTGACCGTCGTGGGGCCAGCGCGTATATTCTGCGCCCTTGCGCGGTGCGGGTCCTTAGCGCTCGACTACCGGTAGCGGTAGCAGGTTGAGTCCCAATACCAAGGGACCGCGCGATGCCTTATCGAGTTGAACCACGGTCGCCGGGGTATAGCGCAGCCTGGTAGCGCACCTGCTTTGGGAGCAGGGTGTCGGGGGTTCAAATCCCTCTACCCCGACCATAATTGTTGTCTGCAAGGGCAAACGGGGGTTGCCGGGTTGAGCTTGCGCCCGTTGCTCCACAAGAGAGCACGCGCCCGTAGCTCAACCGGATAGAGCACCAGCCTTCTAAGCTGGGGGTTACAGGTTCGATTCCTGTCGGGCGCGCCATGTTTGCCGGCCCTGGGCGGTCCAGTTTTGGTGTGGGTGCCTGTGTGACAAGTGGCGGGGCGGAGTTCCGCTAAGGCCGTTCCCAGAATTATGGTGAGCGTAGCTCAGCTGGTCAGAGTCCCGGATTGTGATTCCGGTTGTCGTGGGTTCGAATCCCATCGCTCACCCCAGTTATGCTGTAAGCGG
>JAKBDW010000021.1:0-3356 GCA_021834245.1 Pseudomonadota bacterium | reverse complement strand
TAAGCGATAACTACGCGCTCGACGTTCGCCCATTTTATTTCTCGCATGTTTACGTCGCCCCGCATAACGAAAACGAGTTGTACTTTACTTCTTTGTTCCTGATGAAATCAGACGACGGAGGACACAGCGCCCACCCGATAGATTACGGCGTGCATACGGACCATCATTCTTTCTGGCAGGACCCCACTAATCCAAGCCGCATGATCGATGGAGAAGACGCCGGAGTATACATAAGTCTGGATGCCGGCGCGCACTGGCGCTTTGTGAACACCCTTCCCATTGAGCAGTTCTATCAGGTGGCCGCGGACAGCAGCCAGCCATACAACCTGTGCGGCGGATTGCAGGATGGTGAAGGCTGGTGCGGACCTTCGGTTCCGCCGCCCACGCACCTGCCGTTCTACAAAAAAGTGATAGATCAATATTGGTTCTATATTCCTCTGGGTGACGGTCAATATGTCGTCCCCGCGCCCACCAACCCCAATATTATATACGCAGACGGCCAGGGCGGCCATATCGTCCGCTACAACGTTGCAAAACGCAGTCAGACCAATATTCAGCCATATAGCGCGTTGGCCAGCACCGAAAGCAAGGACCGCAAATACCGCTTCAACTGGACCGCGCCGATTGTCGTGTCCCCCACCTCGGCCAAAACCGTCTACCTAGGAGGCGATGTCGTTTTCAAATCATCTGATGCGGGGCAAAGCTGGAGAATCATCAGTCCCGACCTGACGCGCAATGACAAGGCCAAGCAGCGCTACTCGGGCGGTCCGGTAAACCTCGACATCTCCGGCGCAGAGACCTACGACACCCTTTTGTCACTTGAACTTGCACCAACGGATCAAAAAGTCATGTGGGCAGGCAGCGATGACGGCCTGGTCCATGTGACGCGCGACGGTGGGAAGCATTGGGACTTGGTAACACCACCCGGGGCGCCCAGATGGGGACGTGTGTTCAAAATAGGAGTGTCGCCATTTGATGCTGGTACCGCATATGTGGCCTTTGACAACCATGAAATGGATGACCGCAGGCCATATGTATATGAAACCAACGACTACGGTAAAACCTGGCACAGCATAGCCAAAGGATTGCCGCAACAGCCGGTGCTGGTGGTGCGCGAGGACCCAAACATGAAAGGGTTCTTGATGCTCGGCAACATGACTGGTTTATGGTACTCACAGAATGATGGTCGGACCTGGCAGAAATTGAACGCCAATTTCCCGACCGCTGCGGTGTTTGACCTGAAATTTGTGCACCATGGGCTTGTGGTCGCGACACATGGTCGTGGTCTGTTTGTGCTGGACAACTTACGCCCAGTGGAAGAAATGACTGCACAGATCGCAAAGCAGAACTTCCACTTGTTTACGCCATCTGTCGGCACGCAATACTCCTTTGCGGTTGGCCGTCACAAGCCTGAAGATGTGTCAATCGACTATTACCTAAAAGACAAGCTACATCGAACGCCTGCGGACAAGGCAGCCAACCGCACGCGGGTCAAGATTGTAGTGACCGACGCTGCCGGGGATATCGTCGATACGGGTTTTGGCCCAGAAATGCGCGGGGTCAATGAATTTCGCTGGAACATGTCTTATGCACCCGCCGTCGCGCTTGCCTTTGTGCATAAAAAGAAGCCTGGCCATCATTCTGGGCCGCCGGTTATGCCGGGTACGTACAGGGTGACCGTCACCGCAGACGGACACACACAAAGCGAAGCGGTCACAGTTCGCGGTGACCCCAACCGCCCAATCTCGCCGGCTATTGCTCGCGCGAACTTGGAATTCAGCCTGAGGATCCGTAACCAGCTCAGCGCATTTCATGAGATGCTCAACCGTATCACAGCCATGCAAAGCAAGCTGAATGACATCACAAAATCCTTAGTCAACCGCCCCGCTAGCCACGACAAAGACACGGCTCTCGTCACGCTTGGTCGCGAACTCAACCAGAAGCTGATGATACTCAAGAACAGCGTCTACAATCCGCTTATTCAGCGCAATGTGATTGAAGACGACTTGCATTTCCCGGCGCGACTGAACCGTGATCTGCAAAGCTTGGGCGTCTCCAATCCTACCCGAGCGCCTAACGCCTCTGAACTCGCAAATGCCAATGCGGTTGGGTCGGAGCTCGACCACAAGCTGGCGCAGTTCAATGGCCTGCTTGCGGGCGACGTCACCCGCTATAACAAAGCGGCTCGTGCTGTCGGAGTTGCGACCTTGAAAGAGAGCGCCCCGGTGAGAGTGTCGGAGGTGCACATGTGAACCCATTGCTATAAGTTGTAATGCGGGATTCGCGATACCGATGTTGAGAGGACCGACCCTTCGGACGCGGTTGGACGGCCGCGCGATTCTGTAAAACATGCGTGTCTGTGAACCGTACAAGCTGCCACCCACCCGACATGGAGAGTAAAGTCTTCGTGGAATTGGGCGGCTGACTAACTACCGTCATACGCGTGCAGTTTGAAGATAGAAGTGCCAGACCATCTCGGTGGGCTAGTTGGTGCTGTAGCCTAACCAGTTTGTATTCGATGTAAGACAAGAAAGCGCTTTAGTGGTTGGAGCTTAATCCAGACGCACGGCGAATGATGCCTTCGTAATGGTTTTTCAGACTCTTCTGTAGGAGTGCCGATGAGCGAACCCGACAGGTCTCTTCGCCGAGCGCCGATGCCTATGTTGTTAGGGCTCGGTGTGGTCACCGATTTCTTCGACACCTTGGGGATAGGATCGTTCGCGACGACTACCGCCGCTATGGTGCTCGGGCGCGTCATCAAACATGACGACATCCCCGGCACGCTTAACGTCGGTCAGGCCATACCGACCGTTTCCGAGGCCATCATCTATATCATACTGCTCGGCGGGTTAATCAACCTCCCGACCATTATCAGCATGGTGGTTGCCGGTGGTGTCGGAGCATGGTTTGGCGCTGGGTTCGTGTCGCATCTGCCGCGCCGGACCATCCAGCGCGCCATCTCGATCGCGTTGTTGGTCACAGCAGGCTTCATGGCCATGAGTATGATGGCCAGCCTGTCCCTGAATGCGGGCACGACCGGCTTCACCGGCGCGGCGCTGGCCGTTGCGATCGTTGCGAGTCTGGTGATCGGTTCACTTACCAGTCTAGGTATCGGCAATTACGCGCCAACGATGGCTGTCACATACATGCTTGGCATGAACGCGAAGGCCGTTTTTCCTATCATGGCGTCTTCGGCCGCGGTAATCCTGCCGGCAGCTGCGATCCGCTTTTATCGCTCGGGTCGCTTCGATCGGCGCATTGCCTTCGGCCTTGCGGTCGGCGGGATACCCGGTGTGCTGGTTGCTGCGTTCCTGGTTAAGTCGCTGCCGCTGGGTGTGCTGAAATGGGTGGTGGTT
>JAKBDW010000504.1:0-13639 GCA_021834245.1 Pseudomonadota bacterium | reverse complement strand
GTACTGGTGCACGAGATCGTCCGGCGCATGATCAATCACCTGGTCGTGGATCTGATAGATAACAGCACGCGGCTGCTCGCGGAGGCAGGCGTAAATTGCATTGATGATGTCAGGCGGGCTGGATCGACTCTGATATTCAATAGCGAGAAAGTGCGGAGTAACAGCCTCGAGTTGAAGCAATTCTTGCGCGACAATCTCTATGCGCACTTTCGCGTGCGCCGCATGACGCTCAAGGCCAGGCGGATCATTGAGTCGCTGTTTGCAGCCTTCATGGAAGATGCCAGGTTGTTGCCGCCACAGTATCAGGCCAAGATTTCCGGCGGCGCCGACGGGTTGTCAGCGCACGGCAAGGCGCGGATGGTAGCCGACTATATCGCGGGTATGACGGATCGTTATGCAATCCGCGAGCACCGGCGTTTGTTCGATCCGGACGAGCTTACGTAAAAGAAGGGTCTGGCGAGGCGTAAACAGCTAATCCCGGCGGCTATTGCCACTAGAATACAGCCCCTTTTCTGCAGAATATTCCCACTGGCCGGCGCTCCGGCGCCATTGAAGGGGGCCCGGCGACGGGGTAGACTTAAGACCTTTTCGCCCGAAATCTAGTGCTTTTTTAATATTTCGGCGATTTGCCGTGTTTGCTGGCCGAATTCTGCCGAACGAGGTACAACGTGAGTCACCCGGGCCTGCCGTCGAATCAAGGTCTTTATGACCCCAGCAATGAGCATGATGCTTGTGGCGTTGGGTTCATCGCACATATCAAAGGTCACCAGACCCATGCCATCGTGGAGCAGGGTCTAAGAATCCTCAAGAACCTAACCCATCGAGGCGCAACGGGCGCTGATCCGCTCGCTGGTGACGGTGCCGGGATCCTAATACAGCTCCCGCACGCCTTTCTATCGCGGGAGTTCCGTAAATCGGGTGTAACGCTGCCCGAGGCGGGAACATATGGTTTGGGTATGCTTTTCCTTCCGCGCGAACCCGTTGCGCGTGCCGCATGCGAGCAGGTTATTACTCGGACCGTATCGGACGAAGGAATGGAGGTGCTTGGCTGGCGTGATGTGTCAACCGACAATCACCGTCTGGGCAAAGGTGTTAAGGCGGTGGAGCCGGTTGTCAGACAGGTCGCGATCGGTCGACGCCAGTTCGAGGCCGGCGACGTTTTCGAACGCAAGCTGTTCGTGTTACGTAAGCGAATCGAACATACCGTGCGTGCCGGCAATATCCAGGGGAAGGAGTCTTTTTACATCCCTTCCCTGTCCAGCCGTACGGTCGTTTACAAGGGAATGCTGCTGGCTGATCAGGTCGCGGAATACTATCCCGACTTGCAGGACAGCGACCTTGTTTCCGCGCTGGCCCTGGTGCATCAGCGCTTCTCAACGAATACCTTTCCGACCTGGGATCTAGCCCACCCCTTCCGCATGATTGCGCACAACGGCGAAATCAATACCCTGCGCGGCAATGTGAACTGGATGGCGGCGCGGCGCGCAACCATGTCGTCCAAGCTTCTGGGCGATGATTTGGACAAACTGTGGCCGCTCATCGTTGAAGGTCAGTCGGATTCTGCTTGTTTCGATAACGCTCTGGAGCTTCTAGTGGCAGGCGGCTATTCCCTGGCTCACGCCATGATGCTGCTCATTCCGGAAGCATGGGCCGGTAACCCGCTCATGGACGAGAAACGTCGTGCCTTCTACGAATACCATGCATCCCTGATGGAACCGTGGGACGGTCCGGCGGCCGTTGCTTTCACAGACGGGCGCCAGATCGGTGCCACGCTGGATCGTAATGGTCTGCGACCCGCGCGTTATCTCATAACCTCCGACGACATCGTTGTCATGGCTTCCGAGATGGGCGTGTTGGATATTCCCGAATCGCGAATCGTCAGGAAATGGCGTTTGCAACCGGGTAAGATGCTGCTTATAGATCTAGAGCTCGGTCGCATAATCGACGATGCCGAGCTCAAGGCGCAGCTGGCGGACCGCCATCCCTATCGTGCCTGGCTGGACAAGACCCAGGTCGTCCTGGAAAACCTAACGCCTGTGGCATCCACCACGACGAGCTCAGGCTCGTTGCTTGATCGCCAGCAGGCGTTCGGATACACACAAGAAGACATCAAGTTTATCCTTGCACCCATGGCCCTGAGCGGACAAGAACCAGTGGGGTCCATGGGCAACGATACGCCGCTTGCCGTGCTGTCCAACCGCCCGAAGCCGTTGTACAACTATTTCAAGCAACTGTTCGCGCAGGTGACGAATCCACCGATCGACCCCATCAGGGAAGAGCTGGTCATGTCGCTGGTCTCGTTTGTTGGGCCGCGGCCCAATCTGTTGGGACTTGACAAGACCGAGCCGCATCGTCGTCTGGAAGTTCAGCAGCCTGTGCTCTCCATCAGCGACATGGACAAGATCCGCCGCATTCACGAGGGTACGAACGGAAGCTTCCGCGCCCTCACTTTGAGCATGTGTTACGCGGCCTCCGCGGGTGCAGGGGGCATGGCGGAGGCGTTGTCAGTACTGTGTGATCAAGCCGAGAGCGCGGTAGTGGGCGGGCATAACATACTGATTTTGTCCGACCGTGATGTAGACGCCGCACACGTTGCCATACCGGCGCTGCTGGCAACCTCTGCCGTACATCATCATCTGATTCGCAAGGGAATGCGCACTCGAGTCGGTCTGGTAATCGAAACAGGGTCGGCGCGCGAGGTGCATCACTTCGCGATGTTGGCCGGCTACGGCGCGGAAGCGGTGCACCCCTATCTGGCGCTCGAAACTCTCGCCCAAATTGGTGAATGGCTGCCGAGCGACATCAGCCATGCCGAGGCCTGCAAACGCTACATCAAGGCGGTGGCAAAGGGGCTGCTCAAGGTAATGTCGAAAATGGGCATTTCAACTTACCAGTCCTATTGCGGGGCGCAGATTTTCGAGGCCGTGGGGCTGAGCAGCGCCTTCGTGCACAAATATTTCACCGGCACCGCCACGCAGGTCGAGGGTGCCGGCCTCGATCAGATTGCCGAAGAGGCTGTGCATTGGCATAAGCTAGCATTCGGTGATGCACCTTTGTACCGCAGCGCCCTGGATGCCGGCGGCGAGTACGCCTACCGCATCCGCGGCGAAGCGCACATGTGGACGCCCGAAAGCATTTCTCGGCTGCAGCATGCAACGCGCACAAACAACTACAGCACCTACAAAGAATATGCCCGCCTGATCAACGATCAGAGCGAGCGTTTGATGACCTTTCGCGGTTTGTTCGAGTTCCGGAAAGCCGCGCGGCCGATCCCTTTGTCTGAGGTCGAAACGGCGCGAGAAATCGTCAAGCGCTTCGCCACGGGTGCAATGTCTCTCGGTTCAATTTCAACAGAGGCGCACACTACGCTCGCCGTCGCGATGAATCGCATTGGAGGAAAGTCCAATACCGGGGAGGGCGGAGAGGATGCGCAACGCTTTGCCGAGGTCAAAGAAGGCGAAACGCTTCGAACGCGCATTCCCAGTGTGGTCAGGGATTTGGAATTGCAGCCCGGCGACTCGTTGCGATCCAAGATCAAGCAGGTTGCTGCCGGCCGATTCGGCGTAACGACCGAGTACCTGGTAAATGCCGATCAGATTCAGATCAAGATGGCGCAGGGAGCAAAGCCCGGCGAGGGTGGCCAGCTACCTGGTCACAAGGTAAGCGGATACATCGCCCAGCTGCGCTTCTCAGTTCCCGGTGTCGGACTGATTTCTCCGCCTCCGCACCACGACATTTATTCGATCGAGGACCTGGCGCAGCTGATTCACGACCTCAAGAACGTGAATCCGCGCGCCTCTATCAGTGTCAAGCTGGTTTCGGAGGTCGGCGTCGGGACCATCGCCGCGGGCGTGGCCAAGGCACATGCAGACCATGTCACGATTTCCGGACATGACGGCGGAACCGGAGCAAGCCCGCTTTCGTCGATCATGTTCGCGGGTAGCCCCTGGGAGCTGGGGCTTGCTGAAACCCAGCAGACGCTGGTGCTCAATCAGCTACGTGGACGCATCGCGGTCCAGGTAGACGGCCAGATGAAGACCGGCCGCGACGTCGTTATTGGCGCACTGCTTGGCGCGGACGAATTCGGATTTGCCACCGCACCGCTCGTCGTCGAGGGCTGCATCATGATGCGCAAGTGCCACCTGAATACCTGCCCGGTTGGGGTAGCGACCCAGGATCCGGTGCTGCGCAAGCGGTTTACCGGTCAGCCCGAACACGTGATTAATTATTTTTTCTTCGTGGCCGAAGAAGTCCGCGAATACATGGCGCAGATGGGCTTTCGCACCTTCAATGAAATGATCGGGCGCAGCGACATGCTTGATATGCAAAAGGGCGTTGCCCACTGGAAGGCGTGCGGACTCGATTTTTCCCGCATTTTGCATCGGCCAGCGGTTCCGGCCGGTTTCGCCTCCCATCAGTGCGAACAGCAGAATCACGGGTTAGATCGTGCGCTGGACCACGAGCTCATTCGTCTTGCGCAGCCCGCGTTGGAGTTGCGTAAACCGGTGCAAATCGACATTCCCGTGAGAAACACCAATCGCACGGTTGCGGCCATGCTGTCGGGCGAAGTCGCAAGGCGTTATGGCCACGCAGGACTACCCGAGGACACGATCACGATTCGGGCGCGTGGTACGGCAGGACAGAGTTTCGGTGCCTGGCTAGCCCATGGCATCACCCTAGAACTCCGTGGCGATGCCAATGACTATCTCGGCAAGGGCCTGTCCGGGGGGCGAATTGTGGTCCATCCCCCGCAAGACTGTCAGCTGACTGCCGAAGACAACATTATTGCGGGAAACACCGTGCTTTACGGCGCGATTGCTGGCGAGTGCTATATTCGCGGAGTTGCAGGAGAACGCTTTGCCGTGCGCAATTCCGGCGCTGTCGCAATCGTCGAAGGTGTCGGCGATCACGGTTGCGAATACATGACCGGCGGAACAGTTCTGGTGCTGGGTGTCGCTGGACGCAACTTTGCTGCCGGCATGAGCGGTGGCATCGCCTTCGTGCTGGACGAAGCGGGCGACTTCGCCAAGCGCTGCAATCTTTCCATGGTCGAGCTGGCGCCTGTACCGGACGAGGACAGGGCGATTGACGAGCACGAGGCGCAGGGAGGGGAGCTGGAAACTCACGGCATGGTGAATGTGAATCACCTGGAGCATAGTGACGCAAGCATATTGCGCCACCTTATTGTCCGACACCTTCACTATACCGGTAGCGCCCGAGCGCGAACCATCCTCGAACACTTTGATGCTTATCTCCCCAAGTTTGTGAAGGTCATGCCGCTGGAGTATCGGCGCGCGCTCGCCGAGATCGCAGCGAGCAAGTCCACGGCACAGGCGCAGGAAGGGCGGGTCAAGCATGGGTAAGACAACTGGATTCCTGGAAATCAAGCGCCACGAACCGGCCAACCTCCCGGTCCGGGAACGCATCCGCCTGTACAAAGAGTTCACCGTGCCCTTGGACGATAAGGAGATCGCACGCCAGGGGGCGCGTTGCATGGACTGCGGAATACCCTTTTGCCAGACAGGCTGCCCGGTTAACAACATCATTCCGGACTGGAATGACCTGGTCTATCACGAGCGTTGGAAGGATGCCCTGGCGGTCCTCCACTCAACTAATAATTTCCCCGAGTTTACCGGCCGAATCTGTCCAGCGCCGTGCGAAGAGGCGTGCACGCTCAATATCAACAGTGAGCCGGTAACCATCAAAAACATCGAGCACACCATCATAGACAAAGGATGGGAGTTGGGCTTGGTGCAACCGCAGCCCGCCGCGCGCAAGAGCGGCAAGCGTGTGGCCGTTGTGGGTTCCGGACCGGCCGGACTCGCCTGCGCCCAGCAACTCGCCCGAGCCGGTCATGCCGTCACAGTTTTTGAGAAGAACGATCGCGCCGGCGGCTTGCTGCGCTATGGAATTCCAGACTTCAAGATGGAGAAACACCATATCGATCGGCGCCTGGAGCAAATGCGCGCCGAAGGGGTGGAATTTCGCGTAAATCAACATGTCGGTGCAGGTGTGAACGTGAAGGACCTGCACGACGAGTATGACGCCCTTGTTTTAACCGGTGGGTCGGAACGGCCGCGTGACCTTGAGGTAAAGGGCCGCGAGCTCAAGGGAATTCATTTCGCCATGGAATTTCTACCGCAACAGAACAAGCGTGTTGCCGGTGACAGCGTTCCGGAAGGAAGCGCGCTCTCGGCCAAGGGCAAGCATGTCATCGTCATCGGTGGCGGTGACACTGGTTCGGACTGTATCGGCACTTCGATACGGCAGGGTGCGCTATCCGTCACCCAACTCGAGGTCATGTACCGTCCTCCGGAAAAAGAAGACAAACCATTGACTTGGCCCAATTGGCCAATGAAGCTGCGTACCTCGTCGTCCCAACAGGAAGGCGCCGAACGCGAATGGAGTGTTGCCACCAAGTCCTTTTCCGGCAGCAGCGGGCAAGTTGCCGCACTGCACGGCATCCGTCTGGACTGGCACAAGGATGAAAAGGGGGTCATGACAATGCACGAATTGGCCGGCAGCGAGTTTGAGCTCAAAGCCGATCTGGTGCTGCTTGCGATGGGTTACCTCCACCCGGTTCCTGAAGGCATGCTGCAGAAGCTGGGCGTCGCTCTCGACAAGCGAGGCAATGTTCAGGCCGACGATATCCGCTACCAGACATCCATTCCCAAGGTGTTTACAGCTGGCGACATGCGCCGTGGCCAGTCGTTGGTCGTGTGGGCCATCCGCGAAGGCAGGCAGGCGGCGCGTTCGGTGGACGAATTTCTCATGGGTCGCTCGGATCTGCCGCGCTGAAAACGGCCAGTCCCAGAACCGCACGATGAGCATATCTGCTGCACCCGACACGAGTCACGCGCCCCTGCAAAACGATCGCCTGTTGCGAGCCCTGCTGCGTCAACCCGTCGACATGACTCCGGTGTGGGTCATGCGTCAGGCCGGACGTTACCTGCCGGAATATCGTGAAACGCGCGAGCGGGCCGGATCATTCATGCGTCTTTGCACTACCCCCGAACTTGCCTGCGAGGTGACTTTGCAGCCGTTGCGACGCTTTCGTCTCGATGCTGCGATTCTTTTTTCCGACATACTGACTGTGCCGGACGCCATGGGCATGGGCCTGCATTTCGCTGACGGTGAGGGCCCGCAATTTGAGCGTCCGCTGCGCACGGCGGCTGATATCAAGCGACTTCCGGTGCCGGATCCGGAAGAAAGCCTGCGCTACGTAACCGATGCTGTGCGCCTCATTCGCCACGAACTCGGGGGTCGCACGCCGCTAATCGGTTTCGCCGGATCGCCCTGGACACTGGCAACTTACATGGTGGAGGGTGGGTCCAGTAAGGAATATTCGCGGGTAAAAGGCATGATGTACCAAGACCCCGCCATCATGCATCGCCTTCTGGATATTAACGCACAGGCAATCGCCCTTTATCTTAACGCCCAAATTAGCGCGGGCGTTCAAGCCGTCATGATCTTCGATACCTGGGGTGGCGTGCTTACACCGCGCGACTACCGCGAGTTCTCCTTGCACTACATGACCCGGGTAGTTGAAAGTCTACAACGACAGACCGAAGGACGGCGCGTTCCGGTGATCCTGTTCACCAAGTCCGGAGGGCAATGGCTGGAGGAGATGACAGGCAGTGGCTGCGATGCCCTCGGTGTCGACTGGACGGTCGATCTGTCCGCTGCGCGCGGCCGCGTTGCGGGACGCGTCGCCCTGCAGGGAAACATGGACCCGACAGCGCTACACGCATCACCCGAGAGGATCCGGCAGGAAGTTCAGTCGATTCTCGACAGCTATGGTCCTGGTCCGGGCCACGTATTTAACCTCGGTCACGGCGTGCAACCGTGGACAGACCCCGAGCATGTCGGAGTGATGGTGGACGCAGTGCATGAACTCAGCGCAAAGTTTCATGCTGCCCGATCTCCTGCAACGGGTGCGTAGGCCAAACCCAGGCAGCCTCCCGCGGACCACTCATGCGATTAGGCCAAGGCACGCAGCAAGGATGCCAGCATGCGTTGCGCCTGCTCGAGGTAGCCGCCACCGAACAGGTTCAAGTGATTGAGCACGTGATACAGGTTGTAAAGCTGTCTGCGCTCTGTGTAACCGCTGGCGAGCGGCAATGCCTCGCGGTATGTGTCATAGAAGCGGGTCGGAAATCCACCGAACAGTTCTGTCATGGCGAGGTCCGTTTCGCGGTCCCCGAAATAGACCGCCGGGTCGAAGATGACCGGTTCAGCATGCTCGTCGGCCGCAAAATTTCCGGCCCAGAGATCGCCGTGTAGCAGAGACGGTTTGGGTTTGTGATCGGCGAATAGTGCCGGCAATTGCATCAGCAGCCGCTCGGCATCGGCTTGCAGTTTACCCGTGTGGCCGCGCCGCGCAGCCAGTTCAAACTGCGGCCGAAGACGCCTGCCGCCCCAGAACTCCGCCCAATCCGAGGAAGGCGTATTGATCTGAGGCGTCGTCCCGATCGTGTTGTCCCGGTGCCAGCCAAACTCCCTGCCATAGACCTGATGCATGCGCGCCAGGGCAGCACCAAATTTTTCCGCGGCATTGGCTCCTGCGGGGCCTAGCGCCAGGTATTCCAGCACCAGATATGAATGTTGGTCATCAACCCCCCAGCAAACAGGGGCTGGCACGCGCACGGCGCCGCTGCGCGCAATTTCAGCCAGGCCGGCAGCCTCGGCTTCAAACATATGCAGGCGCGACGGTTCATTGAGCTTAAGGAAAAAGCGCCGATCGCCCCCATCCAGCATCTCGGTGGAATTGATACAGCCCCCGCCAATCGGCCGTCGCGTGCGCAATTCAAATTTTCGGCCGGTTGCCTGGGAAATCCCGTGCGTAACGAGTCGTATCAGAGCTGTCATATTCTACCTACGCAAAAATCTGATCCCGTCTGCAGTTTGTACGCTCAAACGTCATTCTGGGCGGAACAAGCGCTAGCAATCATACCTTCGGTGCGACCCTCTGCGCGCCAAATATAGGGGAAATCCTGTTTTCCATAACAGCAGTGCCCATCAGCAAAAAACGCGCGAACCGTCAAGCAATTATTCACATCATCCCGGGGTCGCAGGCAGTCATCCGCGAAATATCTATTTAACCCCTTGGAAATGTGACTGAATCTCTCCAACCTATTGAATTATCGAACTTTTAAAAGAGCTGAAAAATTAATCAACCTAAGACAATTGGGTTAAATTTGCCTTACAGCGCAAGCCCTAATGAAAACTATCAACATACTTATCCACAGAATTTGTGAATAACTCAGGATACTTTTCTCAGACAAGAAGTTAGCCTTCATTTGCAAAGCAATGACTGCATGTGGATCGAGCTTTGTTTCACGCGCTGCCCATTCCCGCTATGGTAAATTGGCCGCATGATTTCATTGCCGCGCATTGTCCGCGTTGCCGTACCTTCCCCATTGTACCGACACTTCGATTACCTAGTGCCCCAATCCGGGCCGATGCCCTGTGCCGGTGCACGCGTGAGGGTGCCGTTTGGAAAAAGAACGCTGGTCGGGATCGTCTTAAAGACGGCCGACCAGAGTGACGTACCCTTGGCTCGATTAAAGCAGATACTTGAAGTGCTCGACCCGGAGCCCTTGCTAGACGCGACCCTGCTTCGACTCCTGCTATGGGCGGCCGCCTATTACCACCACCCGGTTGGAGAAGTCATCCAGTCCGCCCTTCCGCTCGGTTTGCGGCGCGGAAAACCGGCGACAGTCGGGCAAGTTGACAGCTGGATTGCCAACGACCGTGGCCGCATGCTGCTCGCGTCAACCAGTGGCCGCGACACCGCAGAGAAGCGCCTTCTGCGTTTCCTGGCCGACGCGCCGGAAGCCGTCGACCAATCCGCATTGGCGCTAATATCCAAGCGCTGGCGCGCAATCGTCCGATCGCTTGTTGCCAACGGATTGGTGGACGTCGTTTCCCGCAAATGTCTGGCCCAGCCCCCCGTCGAAGTCGTGCCGCCGCCGAGCGCCAGCACGGCACAGCACCAAGCAATCACTGCCATCGCGGCGGGCGGCGCGGCATTCCATTGCTACCTTTTGCACGGGGTAACAGGGAGCGGCAAGACGGAGGTGTACCTGCAGGCTATTGATCGGGTTATCAAAGAGGGAGCTCAGGCGCTTGTGCTGGTACCTGAAATCGGTTTGACCCCGCAGTTTGTCGACCGTTTCCGGCGACGTTTTCCTGTGGCCGTCGCGGTAATCCACTCCGCCCTGAGCGAATCCGAACGACAGTGTGCATGGCTTTCGGCGCGCGAAGGCTCGGCGCCGATTGTACTGGGAACACGCTCCGCCGTTTTTGTGCCGCTGAAAGCGCTCGGCCTCATCGTTGTCGACGAGGAACATGACAATTCATTCAAACAGCAGGAAGGCTTCCGATACTCCGCGCGCGACGTGGCAATCGTGCGTGCCAAGCGTGAACATGTTCCAATCGTGCTCGGCTCGGCAACCCCTTCGCTTGAAAGTCTGCGCAATGCGCTAGACGGGCGCTACCAGTTGTTGCCCCTGCCCGAACGGGCCGGCAGCGCAGGTCTTCCGTCAGTGCGCTTGCTGGATTTACGCCAATTGGCGCGCAACAATGGCCTGACGCCGCCCCTTGTCGATGCGCTGCGCAGCCGTCTCGAGCGCAAGGAACAAAGCCTTTTGTTCATTAATCGCCGCGGATTCGCACCGGTACTGATGTGCCATGACTGCGGCTGGATTGCCGCCTGTGGACGTTGTGATTCGCGTCTGACCCTGCACAAGTCTGCTGAACGTCTTCGCTGCCACCATTGCGGCAGCGAAGCGGCGATTCCAGCGACTTGCCCGGCGTGTCACGCGCAACGTCTGCACGGACTGGGGGAGGGAACGGAGCGCATCGAGTCTGCACTCACCCGGCTGTTCCCTGACGCGCGTATCGAACGAATCGATCGCGATAGCACGCGTCGCAAGGGAGTTCTCGAAGAAAAACTCGCACGTGTCCGCTCCGGCGATGCCGACATCATGGTAGGTACCCAAATGCTCGCCAAGGGCCACGATTTCCCCAACTTGACCCTGGTGGGTGTGGTCAACGCGGACCAGGGGCTATACGGTTGCGACTTCCGATCGTCCGAGCAATTGTTCCAACGCCTGATGCAGGTTGCCGGCCGCGCCGGCCGCGCCGACAAAAGCGGCGAAGTAATAATCCAGACTTTCCATCCGGAGCACCCCCTGTTTTCCGCGCTGCGTGCCCACGACTACCAGGGATTCGCGAACTACGCATTGCAGGAACGACGCGAAGCTCAATTCCCACCATACACCCATCTGGTCCTGTTGCGTGCCGAGTCTCCCGAGCGTAGCAGCGCTTTGCGCTTTCTGCTGCAGGCGCGCGATCTGGCAGCCGCGCTGCGCCCGGAAGAATCGCAGGTAAGTATTCTCGACCCCGCGCCCTCGCCAATGGAGCGTCGTGCCGGACGCTTCCGCGCTCAACTGCTGATTCAGGGCAGGCAGCGCGATGCGCTACAGCATTTCCTGGACCAGTGGCTGCCGCAGATTGCTGAAATGCCACAGGCACGCAAAACGCGCTGGTCTCTTGATGTCGATCCGATGGATTTATACTGAAGCCAGGGCGCCGCTGACAGATCGTGCGCCGCGCGTTTGCACGGACCCAGTCCGGCCGCGTGTGCGGACTTGCCGAACGCTCCGGTTATAATTGTTGTCCGCGCAAATGAAATTCCTGGCGCGAGTTCAGCGCCTGCGCGCTTGCTTTTTGCTAAGCGACTGCGCTTTGGTTCTTGCGCTCCTGACGCCGCTCATAGACGTAGTACATAAGCGGGATAACAAAAAGCGTCAAAACCGTTGACGCAAAGGTGCCAGAGATAAGCGACACGGCCAGTCCGCCAAACACGGGATCGGCTACCATGATCGCCGTACCAAGTATGATCGCCAAGGCCGTTAGCAGGATCGGTCGCATGCGCGTGATGCCTGCTTGCAGCACGGCCTCGCGTACACCGTGTCCGGCGCGGCGAAAATCCAGAATAAAATCGATCAGTAACAGCGAATTGCGCACAACAATACCGGCAAGGGCAATCACGCCGATCATGGATGTTGCCGTAAAATAATAATTACCTTCGATCAAGTCCATGATCGCGTGGCCGGGAAACACGCCGATGATGGTAAGCGGGATCGCGCCCATGACAAACAATGGGGTCGTAAACGAGCGGTAGTACCCGACCAGAACCAAGTAGATTAGGATGATGGCCACCGCAAATGCCGACCCCAGGTCACGAAACACATCCAGCGTCAGGCGCATTTCCCCGTCCCAGCGCACGCTATAGCCGGTAGTATCCGGGTCAGCCATGAAATACTGCTTGAGCTTGACTCCATCGGGCAGCGGATGCGTGCGCAGGTATTCCCACATGTGCAGAACGGCGTATACCTGGCTGCCGGATCCCATTTCTCCGGTAACGTAGACGACCGGGCGCTGGTCTTTATGGAGGATCGGTTGCGGCCCCTTAATCGCCTCAATTTTGACGATGTCGGTCAACGGCACCTCGTTCCCCTGGGCGTTGGTGAAAAATATCTTGCGCAAATCCGACGGTTCCACTCGGTCAGAAACCGGAATCTGGAAGCGGATCAGCACCGGTTCCTTTTCTTGATCCATGTGCACCATACCGGCGTTATAACCGCCCAGAAACGCCTGCAGGGTCTCCGCCACCTGAACCGGCAGAATGCCGGCCAAAGCCGCCTTTTTGTGATCGACGACTATGCGATATTCCGTTGTCTCGGCTGTGGTGCTGTCGTCGATATCCACAACGTCGGGGGTCTTTTCGAAAACATTGGTGCGCAATTCCTTGGCAATCCGCCGCAGCTCGGAATAGTTCGGCCCATAAACCTCGGCTAGGATCGTCGCCCGTACAGGGGGGCCCGGCGGATCTTCAACCAGTTTGATATTGGCGCCGGTTGTCTTTTCCAGCTGCGCGAATTTTGGACGCAGATCACGTACTATCTCGATGGACGACTTGGAGCGATCATGTTTGTTGCGCAAATTCACCCGAACCTCTCCGTACTGCGGTCCTCCTTTCAGGCCGGCGCCACGCAACAAACCGTTGAAATCGATGATGCCAGGTTCTCCCACCGTTGCTTCGTAATCCGTCACGTCTGGTACCTTGCGTACGATATCCCCGACGCGGCGAATTACGCGGTCTGTCTCCTCAAGTGCGGTGCCTGCCGGCATGTCCACCGTAATATTGAAAGTATTCGTGTTGTCCTTGGGCAGCATCTTGAACAGTACGAGTTTGAAGGCCGGCATTGCTAGTACCAGCAGCATCAGCAGCGATATTGCAAAAAAGAATTTCACGCGCGCGCGATGGCTGTCCAACAGCACGCTCATGGCCCTTGCGTAAGCACGCTCAAGCCAGCCAGGTGCGTGCTCTTCGACATGCTGTCCGGGAGCAAGACGCAGCCAGCGGTATGCGGCCCAAGGCGCGACGGTATAGGCAATGGCAAGTGACGTGATCATGGCCACAGGTACATTAAACGGAATCGGCGCCATGTAGGGGCCCATCATGCCGGTGACCCAGAACATCGGCAAAAACGCCAGGATGACCGTAAAAGTCGCCAAATTCGTGGGTCGGCCGATTTCATTTACAGCGCGGACGGCCCCACTCAAACGG
>JAKBDW010000034.1:0-3363 GCA_021834245.1 Pseudomonadota bacterium | reverse complement strand
CCAGACCAAGCACCGCGAGCGACGAGTACACGACTGTTCGGTTGGTGGCGCGGCTCACGCCCTCTGAAGTCGGCACCGCGTCATAACCTTCGAACACGGCGATCCAACTCACCACGATGCCGAAAATAACGCTCTTGATGACACCATTGAGAATGTCGTCATGGAAATCGACTCCGCTTTGCATTTGCGACCAAAACGCGCCGCTGTCCACACCAAGCAGTCCGACACCGACAAGGTGACCGCCAAGAACGCCGATCGCGGAAAAAAGTGAGGCGAGCAGCGGCATGGCGATGATACCGGCTATAAAGCGCGGGGCGATCACCCGATCAATCGGATTTACGGCCATCATTTCCATGCCGGCAAGCTGTTCCGTTGCTTTCATCAGGCCGATCTCCGCGGTCAATGCCGAACCGGCGCGACCGGCGAAAAGCAAGGCGGTTACTACGGGCCCAAGCTCCCGTACCAGCGACAGCGCCACGAGCAATCCCAGCGATTCCGCCGCGCCAAATTTCGACAGAGTATTGTACCCCTGAAGGCTGAGCACCATACCCACAAATAACCCGGAAACTAGGATGATCAATAGCGTCAGGACGCCGACTGCATAGATCTGCTGCACTATAAGTTCCGGACGTTTCGCCAGTCGCCAGGAGCCAGCGATAACATCGTACAGGAAGAGGCTTGCACGACCGAGCCCCTCTACACCGCCTATGGCAAACTGGCCGAGTCTTTGCAGTACGTTCAAGCACCACCGCCTTGCAACAGGTCCTCAAGATAATTGGGCGCCGGGTACTGATATGGGACCGGCCCATCGGGCAGACCGTCCATAAACTGGCGAACGTGCTCCGATTTAGACTTGCTGATCTCCTCCGGCGTACCCTGTCCGAGTATCCGGCCATCACCCATCAGGTAGGCATAATCCGAAATCAAGCAGGTTTCCGCCACATCGTGAGAAACAACAATCGATGTGATGCCCAGCGCAGTATTAAGCTGGCGAATCAGTTTGGCAATCACACCTTTTGAAATTGGATCGAGCCCGGTAAACGGTTCGTCGTACATGATCATCATAGGCTCGAGCGCGATCGCTCGCGCGAGCGCCACGCGCCGTGCCATTCCACCAGAAAGTTCGGACGGCATGAGCGAACGCGCTCCGCGCAGACCCACAGTCTCAAGCTTCATCAGCACAACATTATGCAGTATCGCTTCTGGTAGCCGTTTATGCTCGCGGATCGGAAAGGCGACGTTTTCAAAAACGTTAAGATCAGTAAGGAGCGCACCGGTTTGGAACAACATGCCCATGCGTTTGCGCAATTCGAAAAGCTCACGCGTATTGAGGTCGGGAACCGAGATACCATCGACAAGTACCTTGCCCTTGTCTGGACGCAGCTGCCCGCCTATCAGGTTCAAGAGAGTGGTTTTGCCGCAGCCGCTGCCACCCATGATAGCCGTGACCTTGCCACGCGCAATATTCAGGGAAAGATCCTTAAGAATGGTGCGATCGCCCCGGTTGAAACGCAGATCGCGCACCTCGACCAGTGACGCGTCATTTTCCGATACGCTTTGATTGCTGCCCAATCTATTTTCCCGGTAAATTATCGCCGCCCGCTTCGGCTGCAGATCACTGCCTAGTGCGGCTGCTGTTCATGTCTATTCTAGCTGCGTGTACCACGACTGTCATCGGCAACCGCATATCATGATGACCTAAAGCTCCTCCCAAACAAACAAAAATCGGCGCACCACCGACGGCGACACCCGCTACCGTCTGCCATGTCAGTCATGTGAAACCATGTAGCTTCTGCTCGGCTAGCTAACGTGGCTAACGGATGCCGGGAAACCGCCGTCGACGGCGATTGACCGGTTGACTGATTTGAAGCACCGCTTGTCGGACAACAATCAGACGCCCAGGAGCTCGGCAATAATCCGCGCCTCCTGTGCGGCAGTCGCTGCCGAAACACCGTCAAAGAACAGTCCACTCACTATCCCTTGCTGGCCGCAAACAGCCATTCGCTCCACCAGATGGCGCAGCTCACGCGCGGCTCCTCCGTTGGCCAGCCCAACCACGAATCGACCAGCAGGCCGTGGCGCTGATTCCGTCCGAGCCTGCCAGCAAAGACCCGCGCCGACGCTGTCGAGGATGGCGATCGCCTCGGCTCGCTGCCCGCTCGGTACCGCAGACAGATCGACACTCACCGGCAGATCGGCGGTCAAGGCCCGCAGCAACTTTTCCAGCCAATCGAGGTCCACATTGGCAACTCCTGGCATGCGCAGCAGCGCGCCCGCCGTTTGCTCTCGGACTAGCGAAAGTGACTGACGAAACTTGTCCAGTTCGCGCTGCAACGCGGAGAAAGGCATAGGCAGCATCATCTGCGATGGCGCTTCCAGCACGAAGCGGAACTCCTGATCACTGTCCTGCAGCCACTGCTTGATCTCGCTGACCGGGGCTGCCGCCAATATGTCGTGCGGAACGAGAACGCTACGCAGCTTGTTGCTGTAGTAGCAGAAACGCCACTCTTGCGGCAGGTTTGATGGATAGAATGTCCCGGTCCAGCCGTCGTGTGTCCAGCCCGACGTCCCGATCAATAGCGGCTCCATCATCGCCAACTGTTTTTCGTGCGCATGGTCGACTTTTACTCCTGGGGAAACCTCGCGAATAGGGTATCCTATGGTCATGGAATTTGACCTGTTCTATGAACTTGCAGTTCCAGATTTCGCCGGACGTGGTGAGGTCCAGGTGTTTCACGAAACACTCGACGAACTGGTTGCGGCGGATTCTACCGGCTTTCGTACCGCCTGGTTCGTGGAACATCACTTCATGCGCGGTTACTCGCACTCAAGTGCGCCCGATCTGCTGCTTGCCGCAGCATCCCAGCGCACGGCACGCTTGCGCCTTGGACAGGCGATCGTTCCGTTGCCCTACCATCATCCCGTTCATGTGGCCGAACGGCTTGCCACACTCGATATTCTTTCCGGTGGACGCGTCGAATTCGGTTTCGGTCGCGGATTCTCCCCCGAAGAGTATGCCGCCTTTGGCATCGACATGAGCGAAAGCCGTGAACGCGTCACCGAATCAATTGCCGTATTGCGCGCACATTTTAGCGGTACACGGGTATCGTTCTCTGGAAAGCATTATCAATTTGAACAAATTGACATTGTTCCGCAGGTTGTACAGCGTCCGCATCCGCCGCTGTGGATGGCGGCGGTAAGTCCCGAGTCGTTCGACGTCGCAGCACAACTGGGTGTAGGTGTATTGGTCGGTCCGTTTAAGCCCTGGATTATGGTAAAACCTGACATTGAGCGCTACCGCAAGACTACCAAAGAACTGGGTGGCCAGACCGCTGCAGGTGACAAGGCAAATACCCGCGTCGG
>JAKBDW010000536.1:0-13709 GCA_021834245.1 Pseudomonadota bacterium | reverse complement strand
AAAGAAGAGGAGATCGAGCTACTAATGGGCGAGATCGTGGCGGGCCTCGGGTCTCGGCTGGGAGCGCAGCTTAGAAAATAAGCACCAATAAGCACCATATAAGCATCATAAAAGAAGGACGCAATCCATGGCGTTAACAAAAGCTGATCTGGCGGAATCTTTGTTCAATGAATTGGGGTTAAACAAACGGGAGGCAAAGGAGTTCGTCGAACTCTTTTTCGAGAAGATTCGCGAAACGCTCGAGAACGGAGAGTCGGTAAAGTTGTCCGGCTTTGGCAACTTCGGGCTGCGGAAGAAGAATCCGCGTCCGGGGAGAAATCCGAAGACCGGCGAAGAGATTCCCATCTCGGCGCGGCGTGTTGTCACTTTCCGGGCCAGCCATAAACTTAAAGAACGGGTGGACCTGAATGCTGGATCCCGCGGACAATCTTGAACTTCCGCCCATACCCAGCAAACGCTACTTCACTATTGGTGAAGTAAGCGATCTTTGCGGCGTCAAGCCGCATGTGCTGCGTTATTGGGAGCAGGAATTTCCGCAACTCAAGCCGGTAAAACGACGGGGTAACCGGCGTTATTACCAACGGCATGACGTGATGCTGATCCGCCAGATCAGGGGACTGCTTTACGTCGATGGATTTACCATCAGCGGCGCGCGCAACAAGCTCGTGATTGAGCACGATCTCAGCGACCCCAACCATCGCGCGGCTGTCATCATGCACCTAATCGAAGAACTGCAGGATCTGTTGCAGCTTCTCAGGGACTAAGGCGCTGTTTCTCCGGCGCGCGTTCTCAGGTATCATGTGCCACCGCGTTGACAGCGCAGTCAGCCAGCCCCCGGGCATTTTGCGTGCCCGCTGTGCCTGTCGTCCGGTTCTCAAGTCTATAGGCGGGGCGTAGCGCAGCCTGGTAGCGCACCTCCTTGGGGTGGAGGTGGTCGGAGGTTCAAATCCTCTCGCCCCGACCAAACTTCCCGCAGCAAATCCAATTCCCGCGACCTATTCCGGTCACCCGCCAGGGATCAACCAATAAAAGCGGGCAATGCTAGGCAACGGCCCGAGCAGCCCACGAGGATTAGCAGCTGTATCGGCCTGCGTTGTTTCAGTTGCTTGTCGTGTATACCGCAGCCGGACGTCAGCCGGTCAAAGCGAATAATCAAAGAATGGTAAAAAGTAAAAGGGGTGCAAAGTCATGGCAGCAAAGATCACAAAGATAATAACTAATACCGTCGTGGCGTGCACAGCGCTGATTGTCATCGCAGTGCTCGCAGTCTACGTATTGAGCTCTATTCGCATGAACAGGCGCTATGCGCTCGTCGCATCACAACTGACTGTTGCCAGTGGCCCGGCTGCGATTGCCGACGGTCAGCGCCTTTTCGTCACCAGGGGTTGCATCGATTGTCATGGTGCTGATCTTTCAGGAAAGACCATTGTTGACGACCCGGCCATTGGAAAATTTGCAGGCACTAATCTCACCTCTGGTAAGGGAGGTGTCGCGAGTTCGTTGAGCGATAGTGCCTTTGCGCTCGCCATCCGCCAGGGTATCGGACCCAGTGGGCGGGCACTGATCTTCATGCCTTCGACAGATTACCAGGACATGAGTGACGATGATGTCAGCAAGATCATTGCCTACATTCGCAGCAGGCCGCCAGTCGACAAGCCGTCGATACCGCAGACCGTCGGCCCCATGGCACGCCTGCTGTTTCTGACAGGCAAAATGCCAAATCTTCTTCCCGCCGAACTCATCAATCACCAAGCCAAGCCACCAGTGCATATTGCCGTGGCGGAAACAGTCGCCTATGGCCACTATCTGACTAACATGTGCACCGGCTGCCACGGCAAACGCCTGTCCGGAGGACCGATTCCGGGCGGCGCACCGAATTGGCCACCCGCCAAAGACATAACGCCGGCCGGTCTCGGACATTGGAACAAGGTCGACTTTATTAAGGCCATGCGTACCGGTGTGCTGCCTGACGGCAGTATCCTGAAAGCTCCAATGCCCTGGCAGAACTTCAGTCAGTTGACGAATGTTGAATTGACAGCGATGTGGATGTACTTGCGCACTGTTTCTCCGGTTGCATTCGGCAATCACTGAGATCGCTCCGAGCCATGATGGATACGACTGCTGTGTTCTAGGCGCTCTCCTTGCCGGGCTGGATTTCCACCGATTTGGCGCGCAGTCCGGATGTCACCACTACGATCCTCTATAGAAAAGTCGAGGGTGACAGGACGGTTAAACAAGCCGGACTGCCAGTCTCGACGGTCGATTCAGTTTCGTTGCGTGAGGAAGCCCTTATCACGCAGGACACAACGCTATCGGCGCTGTGATCAATCCAGCCGGGATGCTTCTTTATGTTTTGAATGCGGTCAGTAATCCGGATGCATATCAAAAAATATTGCAAGATTGAGGCCCCGGATGATGCACTCTATCAGACCGAAGATATTATGCCGGTGACGCGGTGTTGCTGGGGGAAGCTGGGCAAGCTTTACTCCCTCCCCGGAGATTGCGTGAATGTGATTAAGGTCCAGGCCCACCCCATCGAGATCCTGGCCGACTTGCCGCGCATGTGCTTCGTCCGGTAGGACAAAGTAGAGTCTGCGATGCATGGCGTCTCACTGTTCCGTGACCGGCCAGCGCGGACTGGTTTCGGCCGTGGACGGGTAGGGGCATTTGGCTGAATTGATGTTGATTACCGCAGTTTTCCTCCGCTTACCGCGATGAGAAAAATCGAACCTGGTGCTGAAGGAGCATCCAGTCAGGATTCGGGCCGGACGCCAATCCACCATCGGCCTCTTGATTACAGCGCGGCAAGCCTCTACGATATGTCGATGCCACATCTCCGCTTTGTGTTTCATTTCTTCCGTTGCAGCGCTTCGCCGCTGACAACTCTGCGACTGCGTAGCGCGCGCTAATAATTCTTTCCATATCGCTGTTTTGCTGTAGTTACTAAACCAGTCCGACCACTGGCCGTGATTAGCCAGATTCAGGTGTTGCATGATGCATAGCGCGCGCGGGTATTACGCTAACTCATTTCGACTCTCCGGCATTGACGTCGTTCCGTTTCGACTGCGACTGCGCTGCGGTCACTGGGCCGAGAACAGGTGGCTGCCCAGTGGCCTGCTTTCGCCACATGACGCCAGTCCAACGAAACAGAAAAGGAACGATGATGAAGACCAATCCAGTACAGAAGTACCATCAATTCGCACCGATCGGCCTTGCTGACAGGCAATGGCCGTCGCGGGTCATTCAGGCACCACCCATCTGGTGCAGTGTGGATCTGCGTGACGGCAACCAGGCTCTGGTCCAACCCATGGACGGAAAGCGCAAGATGCGCATGTTCGAACAGCTGCTCAAGATCGGATTCAAGGAAATCGAGGTGGGATTTCCGGCCGCTTCGCGCACTGATTTCGAGTTTGTGCGCCAGCTGATCGAGCGCGATCTCGTGCCCGCCGATGTCACGATTCAGGTTTTGACGCAAGCGCGAGACGAGCTGATCCAGCGCACCTTTGAGGCTGTTCGCGGTGCGCGTCGCGTGATTATGCACCTGTATAACTCGACGTCCACGGTGCAGCGCCGGCTAGTCTTCGGGCTTGACCGCCCCGGAATTGTCGATATTGCCGTGCGCGGCGCCACGCTCTGTCGAGAGCTCGCGGCAAGCCAACCGGGCACTGAGTGGGTATTTCAGTATTCACCCGAGAGTTTCACCGGAACTGAGTTGGATTTCGCGCTGGACATCTGCGAGGCTGTCATGGATGTATGGCGACCAGCACCAGATCGCAAGATGATCATGAATCTTCCGGCGACAGTGGAAATGGCCACGCCCAACACATTCGCGGACCAGATCGAATGGTTTGGCCGGCACATCAGCAAGCGCAACAGCGTTGTGCTTAGCGTACACCCGCACAATGATCGCGGCACGGCGGTGGCCGCGGCAGAGCTTGCGCTAATGGCTGGCGCCGATCGAGTCGAGGGGACGCTTTTCGGTAACGGCGAGCGCACTGGCAATGTCGATATCGTCACCATGACGCTCAATCTCTTCTCTCAGGGTGTTGCGCCAGGACTCGATTTCTCGGACATCAATGAGGTCATCCGCTGCACCGAATTCTGCAATCGCCTGCCGGTGCACCCGCGACATCCGTATGCCGGCGAGTTGGTTTTCACGGCATTTTCCGGCTCGCACCAGGATGCGATCAAAAAAGGCCTTGCCGCTCACCGTGAGGGCGATTTCTGGGAGGTTCCTTATCTGCCGATTGACCCAGCGGACGTTGGACGCAGCTACGAACCGGTGATCCGCGTCAACAGCCAGTCGGGCAAGGCCGGGGTGGCCTATCTGCTCGAACGGGACTACGGGCTGCGGCTGCCGCGCGCCCTGCAGGTGGCGTTCGGCCGCCGCATCAAGCACTTGTCGGACGACACAGGCACCGAACTCAGAGCGGCGGAGATCTGGTCGATCTTTCAGGCCGAATACATTGATGCGCCCGGGCCATTTGCCTATGTGGGACATCACATCGATTCCGCCGTGGCAGACGACCGTGCGCTGCTGTGTGTCCGTCTGCGAGAGCAGGCGCGCAATCTCAATGTTCGCGGGCGCGGTACTGGGCCAATTGAAGCTTTTATCGATGGCTTGAGCGCGCAATCGGGTGCACACATCGCGCTCGTTGATTACCACGAGAATGCCGTTACCGCCGGGGCAGATGCGACCGCGGCGGCGTATGTCGAGTTGAGAATCGGGTCGGATGGCGCGTCCGGGCATGGCGTGGGCTTGCATCAGAACATGGTCGTCGCAGCGCTGCGGGCTATCGTGTGCGCGCTGAATCGTGCAATTATGCAAGGGGGTTGCGCGTTTACCTTGAAAAACACCGAGCAGAACCCGTAGCCGCGGAGGTACCCGCATCGCCGATTTCAGGGCGGTGCGATTGGCCATTGTGCGGTCATGACACGGCCGGCTTGCATTGATTCATGTGCTGTCTATATGCAGGATCTCAGAATGGACGCGTAGACCGCACGTCAGATTTGAGCCGAGAGCTGTGTTGAGTTGGAGAGCGAATCGGGGAAACTTAAGCGAGACACCAAGAGACAAGCGATTAATCAGCAAGCTCATTGACGTGCTTCTATAAAGGATTTGTCTTTTTAACGCGTAATTAACGAAGAACCCGAAAAGCTGGGAAGGAAATCAACATCGATGATTTGGCTGACAGGACTCAATGCACAAGGGGCTCTAACAGCCGCAGGGCATCGCGTGTCGTACGTGAATAAGCGCTGTCGATTGATCGATGTGGTGGGGCTATTGCTGATTTAGCAGATTTTACATAACCGCCGTTTGTTATTGACGTAGATCAAGATAAGAGCTGGCAGATAGGGGTGAAATAAAAACATATCCGCGATGGTCAATGCGCAATGGTCGGGTACGGCGCATTGACGACGCGTGGTGTTGGAAGGGATATGTAGTGCGTGTGCGGCGTCATGTCGGTTATTGGCAGTCAATAGCCATCAGCTTGTGCCAGACCAATCGTCGCGACTCGCTTTCCCGCAATTACACCGGCGTTCAATGCCACACCTGCGATGGCAGGCAGAGTCGGCGTGTTGGGTTTCGCTGATTGTTGTGATGCGATGTCTGGTGGCAAGCCAGTTGCGCGCAAAAAGCCGATTTAACGTATTCAGGCCGAAAGCGGGTGCGATCCTGCCGCCGATGTGCAGGCAAGTCAATTCACATGAAGATTGGTGCTTGTTGTTTGCCGGTGCTTTCCGGGATGGATGTTTCCAACGACGAGCACCCCTGATTAGGGAGATCTTGCCATGAGTATCGCGGACGAACTTCAAAGCACAATCAGCGACCTGGTGCAGAAGGGTAAGGGAATTCTGGCAGCAGATGAAAGTCTGCCCACCATCACCAAGCGCTTGAATGCCGTGGGTGTGGAATGCACAGAGGAAAACCGGCGCCGCTATCGATCATTGCTTTTGACCACCCCACGCGTCGGAGAATTTGTAAGCGGCGTGATTCTCTTCGAGGAAACGTTGGGTCAGAAGGCCGACGACGGGCTACTGCTGACGGAAGTGGCAAAACGCGGCGGCATTGTACCGGGGATAAAGGTGGACAAGGGAACGATCGCGCTCGCCGCTGCGCCAGGCGACAAGGTGACGCAGGGTCTTGATGGTTTGGGAGAGCGCCTGAAGACCTACAAGTCTCAGGGTGCGCGTTTTGCCAAGTGGCGCGAAGTCTACGCAATTACCGAGCATAATCCGACGCAGCTCGGCATCCTTGCAAATGCGGAAGTACTTGCTCGCTACGCCGCTGTCTGCCAAGAACAGGGAATCGTGCCTATTGTGGAGCCCGAGGTGTTGCTGGATGGTGATCACTCCCTGCAGCGCTGCGCCGAGGTGACCGAGGCGGTATTGCATGCGGTGTTCGAGGCTCTTTACCGGCACAAGGTTGCATTAGAACTGATGCTGCTGAAACCCAATATGATTTTGCCTGGAAAGGAGCACGCGCGCGCTGCGAGTCCCGAGGAAGTTGCGCGCGCAACTGTAAGGGTCTTGCAGCGCGGTGTCCCGGCGGCAGTTCCGAGCATCAATTTCCTGTCCGGCGGGCAATCCGCCGAACAGGCGACAGCAAATTTGAACGCCATGAATGTATTGTTTCCACATCCCCCGTGGGAACTGTCCTTTTCCTACGCGCGTGCGTTACAGGATCCGGTACTCAAAGCGTGGGCCGGCCAGAGCGCGAACGCGGAAGCAGCACAGCGTATATTTTACCGCCGCGCACAATTGAATGGGGCGGCGCGGCGTGGGCAGTATAAACTGGAGATGGAGCGGGCGGCATAAGAAGCCGCATGTGGAGGGGTGGCCGGGATGCAAATTGGCGGCGGAGATCAGTAGATCTGTTCGCTGCATCCGCAAAACCGGCGCCTAACTGTGCATTGAAAACTGACAATGGCTAGAAGGCAGAGAAGGCCAATGCCAAAAAAACGTCCGGAAATGTTTCTACGATCGGTGGTTTTTGTGCAGCAGTCGCCGCGAGTGTTGCCGAGGCGGCATCTTTCGATCTCGATGAGTCAGGGCGGCGGCTCGCAGGTACGGATACACCCAAGCCATACAATGTCGGTTTGCAACGCGCTTCCATTCCCGGACCGCAAGATGTCAGTCGCGCCGGACGGGAGATGTTGGGGCCACGCGAGAAATGAGCGGTTGCCTGGGCGTGCCGAATGTTCGGTTTCGGCAGCGCACGAACGCTTTGTGTGCTGAGTGCTGCAACGCTGTCCCGAGGTGAAGCCGCTTCCAACCCAGGCATTGGGCATTGGGGGTCAGTAGGATGGTATCTGGCTGAGTGGGCCAAAGGGTGGAAATCGGAACATGAAAAAGTTCGACGTACTGGTAATTGGTGGCGGGCCTGGCGGCACACCCGCCGCATTGGCGCTGGCTGCAGGCGGGCGCCGCGTGCTCCTGGTCGAGCGCGGTCCAGGGCTCGGCGGAACCTGTCTTTTCGAGGGTTGCATCCCTTCCAAGATCCTGCACGAAAGTGCGAGGCGCCTGATAGCGATTCGCAGCGCGAGTCAATTCGGTGTGCGAATTGGCGATTGCCAGCCTGTTATAGACTGGGCGGCGATCATGGCGCGAAAGACAGCGATCCTGCAGCATCGTTCCATGGCCGCTATTGAGCAGGCCAAGAAAATTGAAACGCTGACCGTGCAGTTCGGCGTTGCGCGTCTGCTCGGTGCGCGCAGCGCGCGTGTCACGCCAGCGAGTGGTGATGCATTCGATGTCGAATTCGATAAGGCTATCATTGCGACGGGCTCGCAGCCGAATCGTCTCGCACTGCACGGCGCAGACCTGCCTCGCGTGATAACAAGCGACGAGGTGTTTGATCTGCGGCAGCTCCCGCAGACTCTGGTCGTCATCGGTGGCGGGCCGGTGGGAGTGGAGATGGCGCAGATTTTTGCGGCTCTTGGTTCAAGGGTTACGCTGCTGCATGGCGGTGAGCGCATTCTGGCGCCGGTCGACGCGGAAATTGCCCAGGTGCTGCAAGATTATATGCGACGCCAGGGGATTGCGGTTGAGCTTGGCGCGAAAGTAAGCAGAATCTGTCACAGCGGAGATGGTGCCTTTGTCCGCTATCACGATAATCTGGAAGTAGACCGGGAAGTTTACGGGGAATATATCCTGGAGGTGGTCGGTCGTCGGGCAAATGTGGACGAGCTTGGCCTGGAAAAGACGGGCGTGCGCTTCGACCGCAACGGTATCCGGGTCAACGGTCAGCTTGAGACCGACGAGCCGGGAATTTACGCTGTGGGCGATGTGATCGGCCGTCCAATGTTCGCGCACTGGGCAAGCGCGCAGGCGCAGGCCCTGGCGGCCAGTCTGCTCGGCAAACCTACGCGCTTTCCCACGCCAGCCCTGAACACGGCCGTGATATTCAGTATGCCCGAGATCGGAATCGGCGGTTTGACAGAAGTCGAAGCGCGCGCAGCCGGTCATGACGTCGGAATTGCTCGTCATGATTTGAGCACGGATGCCCGCAGCCAGATCATAGGGAAGGCGGAAGGCACCCTGAAACTGGTCTATGATCGCACGACACGCGTGCTTTTGGGGGTGCACATGCTGGCGGACGGGGCAGGAGCCAGTATGGGCGAGGTGGCATTGGCGCTCGGTGCGGGAGTGAGCGTGGACACGCTGGCCCTGTCCATTCACCCGCATCCAACCCTGAGTGAATCGTTTGGACTGGCGGCTCGTGGGCACATGCGGTGAAAGGCGGCGTAAGATCGCTACCACAGGCACACACGCGCGAGTTTCGGGAAAATTTTTCGGCAAGCACGCAAACGGGCGCCCATCGCGCGGGCGGTTGTCCATGCTGCAGCAGAACGCATGCTCGCTGGTGCGCATGAAGTGGCGCAGGCCGGCCTGATCGAACCAACTTTAACCCAATTTCCAGGCGGGCGGCGCTCGTCAAGCACATCGATAGCGAAGTGGCCGGTGACTCGGATATCCTGCTGGCGTCCGATCCGGCATACGGTAATATTCCGGCCAAGGATCTGGAATACCTGGCGTCTGCAGTCATGGCAGGTATCATGGTCGGCGCGCGCGTAGCGATCGCGCTGCCGTTGCGCTCCGATTTCGCGGATGCGCGTCTGATATCGCGGTGCTGGCAAAACACGGATGGAACATGGACGATGCGCTGCCGACGGCATGATTGTGCAAAGGCGGGATAATGCATCGACATGCCGTGCAGGCAGTTTCCGGTACGATCGAATACGCAGCATCGGGTTACGGTCGCTGCCGCTTGTGATTTGGCGAATTGGCCGGCGTATCGGGCCGGTTTTAACGTTAGAGACGGATAATGAAAGGCAGCAATTTCGATTTGGGCCCAAAGAAACCCGATATTGAAGTGAATAAACCGTCCAAGGTGAAATTCTGGCATCGACCGGACATTTCCTTGGTGCTGTATATCGTGTTCTTCGTGGCGATGTTCTACCTGTGGCAGTCCTTTACGGCGACGCAGCAGAAGGAAATTCCCTACAGCGAGTTCCTTCAATATCTGGAACAAAACCAGGTTGCCCAGGCCGTGGTCAGTCAGGACCTTATTACCGGTACACTGAAACTCACCGACCCGAAATCCGGCAAGCCGCGCGAATTCATAACGGTACCGCTGCCAAACAACACGTTGGCGCGACTTTTGGTAAAGCATGGTGTGAGTTATACCGTGCGACAGGAATCGCATTGGTTCGGCGCCCTATTGAGCTGGCTTGTGCCGTTGGGACTATTGTTTTTGTTCTGGGGCTGGATGTCGCGCAGGATGACCGGGGCCGGCGGCTTGCTAAATATCGGCAACAACCGCGTGCATATTCATGCTGATACTCTTCCCAAGGTTACGTTTGACGATGTTGCCGGTACGGAAGAGGCCAAAGAAGAGCTCAAGGAAAGCATCGAATTTCTCAGGGATCCGACCCGCATTCAAAGGCTTGGCGGGCACATGCCAAAAGGGGTATTGCTGCTTGGGGCGCCGGGAACAGGCAAGACTCTGCTGGCGCGTGCCGTCGCGGGCGAGGCAGCGGTACCTTTCTTTAATATCAGCGGTTCTGAGTTTATTGAAATGTTCGTCGGGGTGGGCGCGGCGCGCGTACGCGATCTGTTTCAGCAGGCGCGCGCCAAGGCACCGTGCATTATTTTTATAGACGAGCTTGACGCTGTCGGCCGCGCACGTGGTGGCCCGGTTATCATGGGTGGTCATGACGAACGCGAACAGACGCTGAATCAGCTGCTAACGGAAATGGACGGATTCGATCCGTCCACCGGCGTAGTGGTAATGGCGGCGACCAACCGCCCGGAGGTGCTGGACAAGGCGCTGTTGCGCGCCGGACGGTTCGATCGCCAGATTGTAGTCGACAAGCCCGATCTCGTGGCGCGTACCCAGATTCTCAAGTTGCACGCCCGCAAGCTGACTCTGGCAGCGGATGTCGATCTTGGCGTGGTGGCTCAGCGGACTCCGGGATTTGTCGGCGCTGATCTGGCAAACATTGCCAATGAGGCCGCCATACTCGCGGTGCGCAACAATCATCAGGCAGTGACGATGTCCGATTTTGAAGCGGCGATCGACCGGGTTATCGCAGGACCGGAAAAGAAGCACCGGGTACTTAACGCGGAGGAAAAGCGACGAGTCGCATTCCACGAATCTGGCCATACTTTGGTGGCGATAACGGTCGAAACCGGCGAACCGGTGCACAAGGTGTCAATTATCCCGCGCGGTGTTGCAGCGCTGGGGTACACCATGCAGCTTCCAATTAGGGAGAAGTTTCTGTCCACGGAAAAGGAACTTGAGGACCAGATTGCGATTCTTCTCGGCGGCAGAGCGGCCGAGGAGATCGTGTTAGGGGATATTTCCAGTGGTGCATCCAATGACCTCGAGCGTGCAAGCGAAATCGCTCGCGAGATGGTCACCCGCCTGGGCATGAGCGATGAGCTCGGGCCGCTTACCTACGGGCGACGCCAGCAGTCAATTTACCTTGGTGGCGACTACACCGAGGAAAAAAACTATAGCGAGGATACGGCGCGCCAGATCGATGTAGCGGTAAAAGCGCTGGTCGCGGAGGGTCACCGCCGGAGCCGGGAAATCCTGCTGGCAAAACGCGCTGCGCTCGACGCCCTGGCCAGTGTATTGCAGGAGAAAGAGGTTATCAGCGGCGAGGAGGTAATGCGTATCGCGGCTGAGGCATTAAAGTCTTCGACACAGAAATAAGCTAAGCTCCGGAGTCTCGACCGATTGACAGCGCTGGTGCCCCGGGGATGAATGATTTCTCGCACAAACTGATCAGCGAAACGCCAGCATACATGGGAGGATTGCGCCGGCGCAGAGGCAGGCCTGCGTCGCCTTTTCAATATCGGTTAAGGGCGCACTATGCGGCCACTTCGCAGCTGCGGTCCATTATCAAAGCAGCAGGCTGGGTTGCATGATCACATCCTGGGTTGCATCGTATGTCGCGACGACAGCAGGATTTCTGTTCGCTGCATTGTTGATTACCCAGATTATCCGGCAGCGTCGCCCGCCGACTGCGACCATCGCGTGGTTGCTCGCCATAGTCCTAGTTCCGTATGTCGGTGTACCGCTGTATCTCCTGCTTGGAGGACGCAAGATCCGCAGCCTGGCGGCGCGCAAGGAGCGAATCAAGCTACCCGCAGTAGAGTCACCCGCATCTCTGACCTCGATTGAGAGGTTGCTGCTCTCGCACGATGTGCCTCCGGCCACCCACGGCAACCGTCTGCAGCTTCACGTCAGCGGCGAGGACAGCTATGCGGCACTCGTTAACCTCATTGAAAGCGCCGCTAGCAGCATCTACATCGGTATCTTTATCCTGCATCCGGATGCTGTCGGCCAGGATATCATCGCGCGCCTGGCGCGGCGCGCGCGTGAAGGTTTGCGGGTGCGTCTGCTGCTTGATGGAGTGGGCTCGCTGCATACCCGTCGCCACTGGCTTGCGCCGCTGGCCGAAGCCGGCGGTCGTTTTGCGTTTTTCATGCCTGTATTCCACCGACCATTGCGTGGGCGATCCAATCTGCGTAATCACAGGAAGACCGTGATCGCGGACGAGCGTAGGGTACTGGCCGGCGGCGCGAATATAGCCACCGAATATCTCGGACCAGAAGCGCGCGCCGGGCGCTGGGCGGATCTTACGTTCACTCTCGAAGGGCCCGCGACGTCGCATTTTGTCGACTTGTTTCGCTGCGACTGGGGTTTCACCAGCGGTGAATGGATCGAGACCGGTGGATCAGCGGGAATTGTATGTGGCGGCGCGCAGGGGGGCGGCAGCATTCAGGTCGTGCCGTCCGGTCCGGACGTGCCGGGAGATCCGCTCTATGACACGTTGCTCAGCCTTGCATTCTCGGCTCGCAGCCGGCTGTGGATTGTCACGCCGTATTTTATTCCGGACGATGCCTTGTGTAGAGCGCTTATTCTCGCGGTACATCGCGGCGTCGACGTCCGGATTCTCGTTCCCCAGCGCTCTAATCACCGCATTGCTGACATTGCCGGGCGCAGCTTTTTGCGCGAAATCGCGGATGAAGGCGGTACAGTGCTGTTCTATATGCCCGGGATGCTGCACGCCAAGGCGGTGCTGATGGACGATGATATCGCCATCCTCGGGTCGGCCAACATTGACCTGAGGAGCCTGTTCCTCAATTATGAAGTCGGTGTGCTCGTCTACAGCGCCAGCGAGATTCAGGCAATCGATGGTTGGATAGGCGGGTTATTGTTGGACGCGCTGCCCGGTATTTCCAGGGCCGGCCTCATCAGGCAGGTGGAAGAGGGTATGGCTCGGCTGTTGGCACCCCAGCTGTGAGCGTTCGCTGCCGATTGACATTGGGGAACCGCGGGTCGTTGTGTAGATGACAGGAGTAACATGAACATCAATCCAAGTGCCGGAAAGCCGGCCGACGAATCGGTACTGGCCGACATCCCGCGTCTCATTACTGCCTACTACAGCGAACAGCCGGATCCTTCGGAAGCGTCACAGCGCGTGGTTTTCGGCACATCGGGTCATCGAGGGTCATCGCTTGCGGGGAGTTTTAATGAGCGGCATATATTCGCCATTACACAGGCGATCTGCGGGTTCCGCCATCAACAGAAAATTGACGGGCCGCTTTTCCTCGCTGCGGACACCCATGCATTATCGATGCCCGCGTTGGCGTCCGCGCTCGAGGTTCTTGCGGCAAACGGTGTTGATGTTATGTTGTCGCAAAACGACGAATTTACGCCGACTCCCGCTGTTTCGCACGCAATCCTGACGTACAACCGTGGGCGCAGTGAACATTTGGCCGACGGTATCATTATTACGCCATCGCATAATCCACCGCAGGACGGCGGTTTCAAATACAATCCGCCGAGCGGTGGGCCGGCGGAAACGGGGACCACCGGCTGGATCGAAGCTCAAGCCAATGTTTTATTAGAGCGAGATCTGGCGGGTGTTAAGCGCATGCCACTGCAGCAGGCTTTGCACGCTTCAACCACACGCCGCTATGATTTTCTCGACACTTATGTAGGCGATCTCGGCAATGTAATTGACATGGATGCCATCCGCGGCGCGGATATACGCATGGCGGTGGACCCGCTTGGCGGTGCCGGCGTGCATTACTGGGGCGTGATCGCCGAACGCTACCGGCTGAATCTTTCTGTTGTCAGCGAGGTTGTTGATCCGACGTTCCGGTTTATGACGCTCGACTGGGACGGC
>JAKBDW010000344.1:0-3377 GCA_021834245.1 Pseudomonadota bacterium | reverse complement strand
GGCCCATTCTTTGCTGATTCTCTTTTTAAAGCGTGCTTCTTTTTTGACTGTGATCTTTGAGGGGCTTGCTAGAAGAATACCGAAGCTCACTGGGACAACCTTGGCTGCTTCTGCTATTGCGGGATAGTCGTCTTGCTCTAACAAAAGGTAGCTGCCGTGGAACATATTTGAATAAGCGCTTGTTTGTTTTGTAAGTCTCCTGAAACTATCCCGCGCGCCTTTTATCTCGAATCCGATGACCTTGCTTTCGGTTACCAAAACTAGGTCCGCGATGTTCGAGGAGTCCAGTATTCTGACTTCAGATCCAATGCAATCGATGCTGTCCAACTGGGGTAGTATCCAATTTAGAAATATGGTTTTTATCTGATTGGCATACATGTTGAATTAGCGATGGATGTTGGTGGTTGTGGCATTGTACACCGGCACAACCGGGGCAGAAAAAAGGTGCTAAAGCAGGGGTCAGAGTCTGAGGTTTCCCCACGAATCTCCTCGATCAATCAACACGTTGCGTGCGGACTGAGGGAACAGCGCGCGCATGATGCAGTCATTCCTCACCGTTTACGAAGCCAGAGGAGACCGCACCATGCACGCCACCAGAAAAAACGCGAATTAAAGGGGTCGTGGCTAATTAAGTCGAGCAAACTATCGCCTACCCCGAAAAGCGTTCTGTAACCGACCGCCCAGCTCACCTTGCCCCATCGCGCGCAACCCATTGCACTACGCCCCTCACAAACCAGGAGCGAAGCGATGGGCCAGCAAGGCATGGGACCGGGGGTGTGCGCGTGGTGGCTGGTGAGCGCGCCGGTGGATTTTCGCTGCGGGGCGGATCGGTTGCTGGTGTACGTGCGCGAGGTGTTGGCACGGGAACCGCTGGACGGCTCGGCCTACGTGTTCCGCAACGCGAAACCGGGACCAACGCGAAACCGGGACGGAGGAAGTTAAATGCCCGTGGGGTGGTTCTCGACCAAGCCATGTGCAGCGCCTGCATGCCGCCTGTTGGTCGACAACATGACGCTGCCCATGACGACTTGCGTCATATGACGGTTAGCGTTATGGTTTGTCCGTGATCAGGAACTTTGCCGACAAGGAAGCGGAAAAGATCTGGGGCGGAACGCCTTCCAGGCGCCTGCCTGCCGATATCCAATCCGTGGCACGGCGCAAGTTGCGCATGCTGGGGAACGCCTCCATGCTGGACGATCTGCGCATTCCTCCGGCCAATCGGCTCGAAGCCCTGAAGGGTCAGCGTAAAGGCCAGCACAGCATCCGGATCAACGATCAATGGCGCGTCTGCTTTAGATGGATTGACGGTGACGCCCACGACGTGGAAATCGTCGATTACCACTGACATCAGCGAGTCGATCATGAAGAGCCTGCCCAACATCCATCCCGGCGAAGTGCTGCTTGAAGAGTTCCTGACGCCCTTGGGCATCAGCCAGAACGCCTTGGCCCGCGCGGCTGGCGTGCCGCCGCGCCGCATCAACGAAATCGTGCTGGGAAAGCGCGGTGTAACGGCGGATACCGCGGTGCGCCTGGCGGTTGCATTGGGAACCAGCGAGCGCTTCTGGTTGGGGCTTCAGGCAGACTACGATCTGGAAGAGGCGCACCGCGCACTCGGCAGTGCCGTCGACCGCATTGAACGGATTGCGGCATGAGGAGTCATGCAATCAGTGCCCGTGTCCACCTGCCTGGCTCAAGGAACACCTTGCTCCGGCGCCGCAAGTTCGGCTGTGATACGTAACCTATGTCCCGACTGGTCGAACAAATCAAGCAGGTCGTGGACGCGTTCGTCGGCTGCAAGACCACGCCAGCGCTGATCGGCGGGCTGGCATTGGCTGCGCATCAGGTGGTGCGGGCCACGCGTGATGTGGACTTTCTCGCCGATGCAGATGACGCGGATCGGCTGCATGAGATTTTGCTGGCACTGGGTTATCGGTGCGTCCATCGAAGTGAGGACGCCGCCAACTATCTTCGCGACGATGAAGGGCTGGACCTGCTCTATGCACATCGCCCCATCGCGCGGCGTCTGCTCACCCAAGCCACCCGGCGTGACACTGCCATGGGCTCGTTGCGCGTGATCAGTGCCGAGGGCCTGATTGGGTTCAAGCTGCAGGCGCTGGTCAACAATCCTTTCCGCACGCGCGATCTGGACGACATTCGGGCGTTGTTGCGCGCGCAGCGTGGCCGGCTCAGTATGGTCGAAGTGCAGGAGTACTTCGCGCTGTTCGATCGCAAGGAAATGCTGGATGAATTACTCGCCGAAATCGCCAACGAAAAAGCATGAAGGTGTCCGCGAGCCGCTGGTCGGTGGCGACGTGCTGGACGTCGTGCAGGTGGGCAAGGGTGATCTTTCCGACTGGATGGAATTGATGGAGGCAGTGGAGGCGTTGTGTCCGGTGTGGCCGGTGGTGGAGGTTGAGCACCATGGGACGTATCGACTTTGATGCTGAAACCGGGACGGAGGAAGTTAAGTCCCCTCTGGACTCGCTTTAGCTCTTGTCGGCCGCCCGGGCCGTCGTACGCTCACCGGTCGACCCAGGGTCTTTTCTGCCATGGCCTGAAAGCGCTTGCTGCCAAAGGCCCGTTCTTGCTGAAGGTGTTGACGAATGGCGATCAGCTCGTCGTCGCTGACGCCTTGTTCTAGCCAAGCCCGGTATGCCTCGGCGCGCACCAGCCGTGTATCTCCCATCTCAATGAAGCAGGCATGCGGTGTCACCAGTGAATCCTCGCAAAGCGCGAGGTTTGCGTGCACGCTGGACCAGTGGTGATGTTCGGGCTTTTCGACCATCGCGGCGCGGACTGGGTTGAGCTCGATATACCGATAAGCGGTGAGCAGGTAGCGGTCCGAGTCGACCAAACAGGATTTGAAGCGACCTTCCCACAGCGTTCCGGTGCGTCGATGGCGACGGTTGAAGACAGTGACATAAGCCTGACCCAGTTGACGCATGGCCAGGGACACCTTTCCCGATTCGTAGGAACTGAGGAGCAGGTGTACGTGGTTGCCCATCAGCACGTAGGCGTGAACCTGCAGGGCGTGGCTCGCGGCGCTCCCGCCCAACAAACGCAGATAGTGGCGGCGGTCGTCGTCATCCAGAAAGATGGCGCATCGATTGACGCCGCGCTGCGTGATGTGGAGTGGTACTCCAGGGATTTCCAGACGAGCTTGGCGAGGCATGTGGGGGCCGGAGACGGGAGTGCCCCAGTGTGTGCATGCAGAGCCGCGGATCACATCGGCTCGACGACATGGCGTGGGTAGGCGCACGCCGGATCTGGCGATCCTTGACGTGCGGCTCGACGATGGCGAGGTCTATTCGCTGGCCGACAAGCTGATGGCCGCCAACGTGCCGGTGATCTTCCATTCGGGCCAGATTTCGCCGGGC
>JAKBDW010000236.1:0-3383 GCA_021834245.1 Pseudomonadota bacterium | reverse complement strand
CTACCTCAGCGGTATTATGGAATGGCACCCTGGCAGGCTGTTTGGGCATCATCGTCGTCCTTACATGCTCAAGCCATCTGATGTCGCGGACCGCTGCCATGGTCAGCATCATCCGGGATTTCTTCTCCTGCTCTTGAAGCTCGGAGATTCTTGAATCAAGCTGTTTTCGCTCCTCCGCCGAGGATTGGGACGCTTGGTGGGCACCCGCAACTTGCTGCTCCAGGTGATCGCGGTCCTGACGAAGTTGGTCGAGTTCTGCCACCAAGCCGTCGCTCAGTTGTGACTGTATACTGGCGCGTATGTCCGGGGCTGCGCCAAGTATTTTCTCCATAAGGTATTCAGCCCTACCACGACTTTGTGCTTCCTGCTCTTTAAGTGAGGCATATATTTCGTTAAAGAGATTCAGCCTAAGTGAGGTTATCACGTCAGACGCGTCGTTAAACGGCTCGGAGTATGGCGCTGGGTCGTGGGTCATAAGTTCGTGCACCATCTCCAGCATCGCCAATTCCGGAGAGCCCGCATTTGCCACGTAGGTCGAGCGAGAATTCTTCCACTGATGGTAAGCGTCTACCGTCGTTCTGTGGATGTAGAGAAGAATTTTCTTGTTCGTGCGCAGCGCGTGCCGCAGTTCCGCGTGAGTCGGGCGCAAACCGTCGTAATCCGGAAATGGGCTCCAGTCTGGAAGCGGCGTTCCTGCCGTGCGTTCTAAAAGACCGATGACAAGCGGACACTCTGAAAGGGTTCGGAGGCAGGTGACGTGCGGCTTGTCGCCAGATACGCGCGGAAATCCAGGGTCTTCACTGAGCTGAGGGTTAATTTCGAGGCTTTTCAGAAAATCGCGAACCGACGCCCTTAGGTCGCGCAATTCGTAGCAGCCCGACGAGACGAAGACCGACAGAACATTAGCCAAGGGAATGCCTCACATCCTGCATATTAGTAAGTTGCAAAAAAACTCGCGGCCTTCTCTGGATTGTATCCGCGCCGGTCGTAAAGCTTGGTCGTTGACGGATCGCGATGCCCGGCGGCTTTCTGCACGTCTTCCAACTGCGCGCCGTTCTCAAGCGCGGTCGTGATGAACGTCGCGCGCATCGAATGGGCAGAGTAGCCGCGAGCTAGGCCGGTCTTCGCCGCGTATTTCCGCACTATGCGGTCAATCGCGTCAGCATCCATGCGCCCGCCGGCATCGAGCGGCTTCTTGTTGCCGCGAACCGGACGAAACATCGGCCCCTCCATCTGATCGCCGTGGCCGGCATGTTGCCGATAGGCGCGGATGCGTTGTGCAGCCTGCGGATTGATCGCAAGAGCCTCGCGCCTTCCGCCCTTGCGGATCACGCGCAGCGCATCAAAGCCCCGGTTCTGATGAAGGTCGCCGACATTCAACGCCGCGATTTCCGCGCGGCGGAATCCGACTTGCAATCCGACAGACAGAATGGCGCGATCGCGCAAACCGGCGAGCGTGTCGGCCGGCGGCGCGTCGAGAATTTTCCGCGCCTGCAATTTCGAGAATGCGGCCGTGCTGCCCTCGATGCGATTGATGGTGGGGCGCTCAACATCGACGACGGGATTACGCGCCACGACACCATGCCGCACCAGGTGCTTGAACAAACTGGACAGCGCCGCCAAGCGGCGGCGGATAGTGGAAGATTTCGCACCATCCTGTTCGCGCTGCATCCGTTCCCACGCGATGACGGCGCGATGATCGATCTGGCGCAACGCATCGGTTGTCGTGATGTCGAATGCCCGCATGAAATGCCGCACGTCGAGCTTATAGGCCCGGCGCGTCTGGGGACTCTTCTGCTTCGCGAGCCAGATCTCTTCTTCGGGAACGGCGGCGAGCTGGTCTAGCGTGACGAGCTGGCGATTGTCGGCGGGGGCGGGGAGTGCGGTCATGTTCTCGCGTCCTCGGGCATCCAATGTGCGTTCCGTGGGACGAAGATAAAACCGTCCAGTTCTAGGGGAGTTGCTCCCGGGAGCAACTTACTTATCGGCTCAAATACACAACAGCCATGGCTATATAGCCAAGGATGAAGTATACGCAGAGCCAGAACTCGGGATTCTTCATCCCTTATTCTCCCGCTAGGCGGGATTGACTTCTTCGTTGGCAAAACGAACAAAAACAAAACAAATACGTTAACTAAAAGCTTACTGACTTAATAGTGTTCTGCCTCCGGCAGTCCGCAGACGTGCCATCAACAAAATAATAACGCCAACCTGCTTGCCCCGTGGCTTTGCAGCCCGCTCCGGCAACCCCAATCCGTGCGGGGTACACAGGATACACCCCCATAGCCGGGGGCGCAAGAGGCACGTGATAAACCGGATTATCGTAAGCTAATTGGGGGGCGGGCAGCGCCGGTATAGACCTGCTATTTGCGGTTCCACGGCAAGCCTCTTCACCCTTACAATGGTGACAGCAACCATGAAACTCATACTCCACCCGTCCAACGCAGTCGGTGAGCTTTCAGACCGTTACAAACAGGCGTTCGCAAACGCCGTCGAGTTGCTGATCGTCAATGCGTATCTAACTGAATGGGATTCGTCGCGGGTTCTGAATGCGGAATGCCGACATTTTCGAATGATCATTGGCAAAGATTTTGGCGTCACCAGAAAAGCGGCTTGCGGGGCCGTGATGGATTGGCTGCCGCCTGGCCGCAAAGCGTGCTTCATGGTTGCCAGTCAGATTGGCGGGTTTCATCCGAAGGCCATATTCTGGAAAGAGGCAAGCGGCGCGGCGTTCGCAATTATCGGCTCCTCGAACCTGACCGTGGCTGCCTTCGAAACCAACTACGAAGCAAATGTCTTTTGTCCTCTGTCATCATCTGACTACCAAGCAGCAAAGCAGTGGGTAAAAACCATCGAACGGCAGTCAGTGCTCGTCTCCGACAGGTGGCTAGAGAATTATCGAGAAGCGCCGTTGAAAGGAGGCAGCAGAAAATCCGCGGCTAGTAACGGCGAGCTTGACGATAATGAACTGGTTCTACTACCCCTCCCTCGTCCGAAAGGTGTGTCCGGGCTAATTCAATACAGACGGAAAACGCTGGATGAATATGCAAAAAATAAAAAAGGCCTAATGCGCCTCTTTCAGAACTGCGCAAACGGGAAAATTACGTCTTCCGAATTCTACGATGCTTTACCCTCCTATTGGGGCGGTGACGTAGGTGGACGTATACAAGGACGGGGCTGGGAACGCCAAGGTAAAGCCAGCGACTTTCGGCTTCTGTCGCAAAGCTTTCTTACGATCGTTAATGCTGTCGCTGACGAGCGCGATGATCTGGTCGTCGAGGAAATCGACCGCCTTGCCAAGGCACAAACTGTCCCGGCCCGCGGCGCATTCTTGTCAGAAATGCTGTGCCTACGATTTCCGGGACTCTTTCCTGTCATTAACA
>JAKBDW010000187.1:0-3386 GCA_021834245.1 Pseudomonadota bacterium | reverse complement strand
GGCTGCGGGCAGCACGGGCCGGACGAGCATTTGCTGGTGGGGACGGCGCGGGAGGCGATCGCGGCGATGGCGGGGGTTTGGTGGGATTTGGGGGAGGGGGGCGCTGCCGAAGAGCGACAAGCATGAACACATGCGGGTCTCGGCAGTTGACCGCATTTGATCGCGCGCCCGCCTCCCCAGCCGGTCTAAACGCACGACCCCAACATATAGGGGTATGGCAGGCGATGCGAACCTATATGAGCTTGCTCTCAGCGGCGGCGGTGGCATATAGGTGGCGGTAGCCACCGCCGGACCATCTCGGCTCGGAATTTCAACCGCAGGGAGGCCTGATTGCCGGACGGAGTGCCTCTTAGTCGCACCGTCGTTCAAATCGACGGCGAGCACGCTTCGACCTATGATCCCGAGGCCGAGGGCCTTAACGGCGATTCGTGCGGTATGGAAGCGATGGCTACGGCAGGCACCCATTCGAAGCGACGGCCGGCAGACATCACGTCCTTTGTGAACAAAATTCACCAGGGCGATGCCGCTGCCGTAATGGCCTGTATGCCACCTGGGTCGGTTGACCTCATTATCACATCCCCCCCCTACTGGACCGCCGTCAAATATGACGACGGTGGAGTAGAGGGTGGCGATGCGCCGGGGCGGTGGCAGACCTATGAAGCCTATCTTAAAGACATGTTCAGGGTGTGGACACAGTGTGCCCGGGTCTTGCGGCCAAACGGCAAGCTCTGCATCAATGCCCCTCTTATGCCAATCCCGAAGGAAATCATCCAGCAACACACACGGCACCTAAAGGACATTGCTGGGGATATTGGGCAAACGATCTTATCTGGGACCGACCTGGAACGGTACGGGCTTTTCATTTGGCAAAAGCAAACATCCAAGATGATGTTTGGCTCCTACCCGTTCCCGGGTAATATCATAGAGAACAACACAGTTGAGATGATTAGCGTTTACGTGAAACCAGGAAGGCCGCCTAAGTTCGATCCGGACGTGAAGGAAGCGAGTCGTCTTTCGCGCGAAGAGTGGCTTGATCTCACGCAGCAGGTTTGGTTCATGTACCCTGAGGATGTAAAAAGAGACAAGGACCATCCCGCGCCGTTTCCCGAAAAGCTTCCTGCCCGACTGATGCGCCTCTATACTTTCAGTGCGTTCGGTACCTTTCCAGGCGAGATCGTGCTGGACCCATTCGTTGGCACCGGCACGACGTGCGCCGTTGCAAAGCGCATGGGCCGCCGTTGGATCGGCATCGATGTGGTGCCGCGTTACGTCGAGTGCGCCCGAGACCGGATCCGATCTGCCGGCGAATTTCAGCCGTTACTTTTGGTGGGGCGGGCGAAATACCCGACGGCTGACGAATTGCGCGAGATGATCGCGAACAGTGCCGGCAGGGACGCCGAGGCCAAGCATAAGCGCAAGACCTACGGACGCGGGGTGATCCGCGACGACGAAGGCCAGCTCAAGCTGGTGTAAGGGGCCATGCAGCCGGAGGGAAAGTCATGGCCACGCTAGCGCGGTTTTGGAAAGAGTGGACTGCGCGATACACCGGTAATGATGCTTATTGGTACGTGCCGAAAGGCAAGAGCATTGGCGACATCCAGACGATACAGAAGCAGCTTCGCATACTTCAAGACTTTGAAGGTCAGGCCTGGCGCGCAAGTCAGAAGGCCTACCTTGCGAGTCTCGCGAAGGCCCGTCTTTCCAATGCTACTGCCAAGGACGAAGACGACGAGGGCATCCCCATGTCGCGGATGCTGGCACAAGTGTTCAGTACGCTGGGCTTCGCATGGATCGACGAGGCCGAGGCGATCACTCTCACCCCGGCTGGCGAAGCATTCATTGCCGCTAAGGACCCTGCGACGATCGCCGCAACGCAGGCTAGGCGCTACCAGATCGCCAATCCAATGGCCGGCGGAAAGGCCACGCAGGAGATAGCGGTTCATCCGATCCCCTATCTGCTGGAGGTTTTGACAGAAACAAAGACCCTAACCAAAACAGAATACATCTTGTTCTGCGCGAAGGCTCGAAGCTTCGGCGACATCGAGGACAGCGTTGCAGGAATCACTGAGTGGCGCAAGCTGGGGCCGCGACAGCAGGCTGCGATGATCAAGGGCCTTGATAGCGTGTTCATCACGACCGGCGGCAAGGAGACACGTCGTAGCTCCATATACAACACTATCCGGCTCAATTCGTCGTATGCGCTCGCCTTCTGGACTGCATCCCAGGTGATTCAACAGACACAGAAGGACGGCGAAGCCGTGCTTCGTATTCCGCGCGACAAGCTCCCGGAAGCCGTCGGTATCGTTAAGAAGTCGCAGAGCGAGGGCCAATACATTGCCTTTGCGAGCAAGAAGGATTGGATGGCGTTCTACGGGGATCCTGTAAAGCCACCCAACAGGGCAACCGCGCTTTCCTACTACTCAGACACCGCGCAGCTTGATCTGGTGCGTCAGGTTCTCGACGAAATCGGAGACTACACGGAGGAGGAAAAGCGCAAATACCTGTCGATGATTGTGAATGAGGAGACCGTCGAGGATATCCTAGAACGCAACATGGAACTGATCGAACCTGGCATGACCCTGATCAAGCGCCAGCTTCAGACCGAGGTCGGGCGCATCGACCTTTTTGCGCGAGACAGTCGGGGCACATTCACAATCATTGAGCTGAAAAAGGGCAAGACCGACGATGACGTATTCGGCCAGCTCTCGCGTTACCTCGGATGGTGCAAGAAGACAAAGGCTAGGACGGATAATGTCCGCGGGATCATAATTGCAAAGCAGATCGGCAAGAAGCTCTGGGCTGCTGCGGACGGGCACGACACCAAGGTTGAGTTCATGGAATATGATCTCAAGATGAGTTTGGAGAAGGCTCTGCGCAGAGAAAGTCCCCGCCTGCTCTGAGTTGGCGCGCGCGCCCCAGCGGCGGTCCTGATCTGCCGGGTCCGGGCCGCGGATCGGTGCGCTACTCGCGTCGGGCTTTACTCAACTTGCTCCGCGACATGACTGTCACCGGAACGCACCCGGTCACCAGTCAGCAACAAAGGGAGGTCCCCCATGTCTGCCGCCCCCACCCAGCACGTCGCCGTCGCCACCGCCGCCAACCCCACCCTGGTCCCCGGCCGCCGCGCCTTCTTCACCTACCGGGACCTCGGGGTCACCAAGGGAAGCGCCGGCCGCATCCGCGCCCAGGTCACCGAAGCCAAGCAGGGCATGTCCGAACCCACCGGCTGGCACGTCCATCTGTGCGAGGGGCAGTTCGTTTACCTGCTCAGCGGCTGGATCGACCTCGAATTCGCGGACCGCAAGCTGCGCCTCCAGGCCGGCGATTCGGTCTTCATCCCCGGCAACACCCCGCACAACGAAACCGGCACCTCGGACACGTTCGAA
>JAKBDW010000466.1:0-3386 GCA_021834245.1 Pseudomonadota bacterium | reverse complement strand
GATCAGCAGAAACCACTCACGCACATGAATCTGACTCTGGAGATCGCCAATATCGATAGCCTGAGCCAGGTTCTTGCGCAGATCGATCAGTTGCCGAACATCACCGAAGTGCGTCGGCGCACGCATTGACGCGTTGATCTGACCGGCACGCAGCCGTTGCATCTGGATGTGACGGTGTTAGCTGTCATGGCTAGTTCATCAGCATTCGCTTAAATATGCGCAAAGCCACGCCGTCATTTGCGTTCTCTTGCGAAGAAACCTGCGCTCCTGTTGATCCAAAGCGTGGCTGGCAGGAATCTTGCAAAGAAACAAATTAAGCATTCGCAGGTAGTCTCCCAGACGCTGACATTCATGAGTTGCCGGACCTGGGCGAACCGGGACGGCGATTTTGCTCGGCACTGCTGTACGCGCAAAAAGAAAAAGAATAGAGGTGCGATATGTCGGATTCGCTGAAATGCGCCCTGTGCGGGGTCGCTTTCGGGCTATGTTTCCCGCTCGGGTCGGTGATTTTCCTGTGGGCAAGCGGCGCGTTATCGATGCCGCACGGATTGCTTGCGGCAATTGTGCAAAGTCACAGCCAAGAGCGGCTGCTGTACGTCATCGATACCGCTCCGCTGTTTCTTGGTCTTTTTGCCGGATACGCCGGAAAGCAGAAAAGTGCAGTTCGGCGCTTCACCGCAGGATTGGAACAGGAAGTGGCCCAAAAGACCGAGTCCTTGCGGCGCGCTTTGGCCGACGCGCAAAAGGCAAACGAAAAAGTTATCCATCTGGCCGAGCACGATGCGCTTACCGGCCTGCTCAACCGGAGACGTTTTCAAGCTGAAATCGATCGCTGGGCCGGACATGTCGCGCGCTACAAGCGCGAGGTAACCCTCATGTTTGTTGATCTGGATAAATTCAAGCACATCAATGACACCTTCGGACACGCCGCCGGTGACAGCTTTCTGATTGCCGCTGCAGAGGTGCTGCAGAGAGGCCGTCGTTCTGTCGACTACATCGCGCGCTGGGGCGGAGATGAATTTGCCGTGCTCCTGCCCGAAGCATCCGCCGATGTCGCGGCTGAGGTCGCCAACAAACTTCTCGGCATCTTCAGCAATACCAAGGTTTCCGTTTGCGGACAGGAGATGCCGATTTCCGCCAGCATCGGTATTGCTGTCATGCCACAGCATACGCGCCATGCCGACGAACTGCTGATGTTCGCCGACGCGGCCATGTATGAGGCCAAGCAGTCCGGACGCGGCTGCTGGCGCATGTATTCCGCATCAGGTTACGAAGTGGAGCACATACAGGAAAAGGTCCACTGGGAAGACCGCATTCGCCGTGCGCTCGAGGCCGACCAGTTTGTGCTGCTTTATCAGCCACTGCTAAATCTCGGCAACGGCAAAACGCATCACTACGAGGCGCTATTGCGGATGGAGGATCGCAATGGAAAATTAATCACTCCCGGGATGTTTCTCGAGAGTGCCGAGCTGTTTGATCTCAGCATTCCGATAGACCGCATGGTCGTGCGCAAGATCGCGAACAAGCTGTCCGCCTTGAGCGAACACGAGCCGGAAATCAGCCTTTCAATGAACCTGGCGCGCAAATCCCTCACGGATCCGGTTTTCCTGGACAATCTTGGCAAAATAGCGCAAGAAACCGGCATTAAGCCCGAGCGGCTTGGTTTCGAAATCCAAGAGCGAATGGCACTGGAGAATCTCGGTTGCACCCAATCCCTGGCAGCCGAACTAAAGCGCGCGGGTCATCCGCTCATATTGGATGATTTTGGCGGTGGTTTTGCCTCACAGCGTTGTCTCGAGCAGTTGTCGCCCACAAGTGTCAAGGTGCAAGGCAGCTTGCTGCGTAATCTCCTGAACGATCCGCATGCGCGTCGCCGCCTGAGGGATCTGACGGCCATGGTTCATAAACTCGGAATTGATATTACCGCCAAATTCGTCGAGGACCGGGGAATCATGAATATTCTTGCGGACCTGGGGGTTGATTACGCGCAGGGCTTCGCCGTCGGTAAGCCGATCGAGGTGATTGAGCAGGCCGCCTTGAGACAATTAAGAATTGCCTAGGTATTGTTTGCTTTTGGTTGGCCTTCTGCGATGCCGGTCGTGCGATTCTGCCCGGGAGATTGTCTGCCGAGTGTTGGCTGCCGATCCGCGCGTCTGCAAGCAACCCGTGTTTCATGCCAAAGCGGCGTGTTTAGCAAAAATCCGGATAAATAGACTGGTTACTGCTTGTGACCGGTTAGCGTTCACCGTCGCCGGGTACTAGAATAAATCGGCAACGGTATCGAGCGATAGGCACGTGGCACATTTAGATTGGGCAAGTGGTGGTCTGACTTCCGCCATCGGATTCAGTATTCCGACGCAGGCAGATATATTGTGGGGGGCTCTGATATCCGTAGTTCTGGTTGCTATAGCCGGCTATATCCGACATCTTTTCAATAGGCTGCGAAGCAGCGAACTCACCGTGGAAAATCTCAAGGCCGGCTGGAACGAGGCTCTTGATTTCGCGGAAGACGCTTTCTTTCTCGTTGATCTCGACGACAAACTGGTACGGGGAAACCGGGCCTTTTATCGTTTTATCGACCGCGAGCCGGCCAATGCTATCGGGCAGGACATGATGGTCCTGATTCATGGCAAATACGAGAAAGATATTTGTCCAGTTTGCCTGGCGCGCCAAGAGCGGCGCGACGCGCTGATCGTCAAGGAAGCAGATGATCCGGTCAATCGGCTGCATCGGCCCATCGAGATCATCGTCAGGATTATCCGCAACCAAAACGGTTTGCCAGTTGGAGTTCTTCAAGTAATTCGCGATCTGACTCGCGATCGCCAGGCGCAAGACGCAATGCGCGAAAGTGAGGAGCGGTTTCGCCGTCTGTCCGAAGCCGCATTTGAAGGAATATTCATCCATGATAGGGGAACCATTGTGGATGCGAATCAGACCATTGCTTCGATGTCAGGCTGGAGTATAGAAGAGCTGCTTGGGGGAAGCCTGCTCAAGCTGGTGGACGTGGCTTCACAAGGTCTCATAACTGCGAGGTTGGCCAACCCGTCCAGCGAGCCGCTCGAGATAATGGCAAGACGCAAGGATGGCAGCACATTCGCAGCTGAAGTCAGGGGTCGCGCCGTCATGTTTGACGATCGCGCGATGCGAGTTGTAGCGGTGCGCGACATGACCGAGCTGCGCCGCGCCCAGCAGGAGCTGTCTGAGGAAAAAGAACGCCTTCAGGTGACACTGGAGTCGATTGGCGAAGCAGTGATTACGGCGGACGTGGATGGGCGCATACGCTACATTAATCCCGTGGCGGAAAAGCTCACCGGCTGGTCGACCGAGGAAGCCTTCGGACAGACTGTGGACGCCGTTTTCCGGATTGCCGATGAAGTGACCGGAAA
>JAKBDW010000515.1:0-3387 GCA_021834245.1 Pseudomonadota bacterium | reverse complement strand
GATGGATTTGTGCAACTCGGGCGGCACCAGCCACCAGGAACCCTGATTCACCTTGCCGTCACGCATGACCTGGGATATCGGAATGAAAGCCAGATCGGCTTTCTCGGTCGCGGCCAACTGATAGGTCCGTGTGACATCCTCGCCCTTGGTCAACTTTTCCTGTATCGAATTCCACATCGTCAATTTCGTCAACGTCTCTCTTGCCGCCACGCCGTAGGGCGAGAATCTGGGATTGGCGATCGCCAGCATGTTGAAATTGCCCTTGTTGAGCACTGCGCCTTTGTCATCCACAAGGCCGGACTGGTCGCTCCACAACACGAGCCTGCCGGTTGCATAAACGAAGCGCGAACCGCCGACGGCCAAGCCATCCACCATCAACAGCCGCGGCATTTCCTCGTCTGCCGAGAGGAACACATCGAACGGCGACCCGCCCTTGATCTGCGCATACAGCTTGCCGCTGGCACCGGCACTGACTTTCACCGTATGACCGCTTTCCTTCTGGAACAGCGGCACAAGGCGCTCCATTGGCGCGGCGAAATCCGATGCCACCGCTACGCTGACCTCGCCGGCCCACACCGGCACACTCATAAGGCCGCACAGCAACAAGATGGTGACGACAGGGCCGCGCAATGAAATTTGCATCTTCATCTCCTTATTGGAATAGTTGCAATGATAACAAGCTGGATGATGTGCGGCGAAGAGTTGTAGTCTGCTTCGCATATTGACCGAGGGATCTTGGGCAGGTACGGTGCAAGCCTGTTGTTACGGTATGAATGTCCTGCAATAACTGTTGTATTACCTTACATATCACACTTGCTCACTACAAATCGTTATGCCAAACATGAACACCCCAACCGACGCCGAAAATATCCACCAGGTCTTTGACTGGCTCTGGTCTTCGGGCCAATTGTCCGAAGACGACATCGCATGCCTGCCTGCGCTTGGGATCGAGGCAGTCATCAATCTGGCCCCGCCGACTTCATCGAATGCGCTGCCCGGCGAAGCCGAACTCATCACTCTGCGGGGCATTGCCTACGTCCAGATCCCTGTGGCATGGGAACGGCCCGAACTGCGCCAGCTGGACCAGTTCTTCGGTGCGCTCAAGGCATTCGAGGGTCGCAAGGTGTGGGTGCATTGTGCGAAGAACATGCGCGTCTCCGCTTTCATCTATCTCTATCGCAGGACGCGCCTGGGAGAGAACGAAGAGGACGCGGCATTCCCGATGCGCGAGGTCTGGGTGCCGAACGAAACCTGGCAAGCCTTCATTCGCATGGCTTTGGAATCAAAGTTGCCGAGGTAGCACAGGTGGCCATTCTTTTCGGCCGAACACGCTGCGGAAAGCGCTACGCTATCCCACCCTGCAAATTTTAGTGGCATACAAATGCCATAAATGTTGGTAGCCTTGGCGCTCCCGGACTCGCAGTCGGGCAAATCAACTAAAAATAAATTTACTCGGGAGTCTCGCAATGAAAAGAAGTATCGGAGTGTTGCTGCTGGCCATCTGGCTCATCCTCACCGGGCTGGCACACATCCTTCATTTCAGTTTTTCGGGAATGGGTACCATCATGGCTGTCGTCGCGATCGCGGCCGGAATACTGATCATCATGGGTTTTTAGGCGACCCGTCCTGATGGGCAATGGGGCGGCACGGATAAAACTTTTGCATGGCTGAAAGGGGCATCTTGCTATTCAAGTACCTGAGCATGGGATTGTTCTTGTTGTTCCTGGGATGCAAGGGAGACGTTGCCAACGAATGGCAAAAATCGACCGTCGCGCCGGTCAAGCCAGGCTCCACGGTCAAAATCCGCGTCGTTCATGCCACCAACCCGCGCCTTGCGCGATTCTCGCAGGATCACCTGCGCATCATCCTGGCATCTGCCCAGCTGACCGCCTGGAAGGAGTTCGGAGTCTATGTCGAGTTCACGGATGTTCCGGAAACCGGCATCGACCAATTGTTTGCGCTCATTCCGGCGGCCCTCATGAAAGAGCGCACATCTTCCATATACGACTTCAAGTCGGGTGGCGGCGACAAGCAGAAGCTCGCCGAGGGCATCAACACGACCCTCACGCAACGCGGGACGAAACTGGAAGATGCGCTTGCCTTCGCGGCACCTTACCTTCCCGCGGATGCCCATCCAAAGGATCTGATGTCATTGTCAGAATTGCTGGCGAACGTCATGCTCGACCGGTTGCAGCAATGGCGGCACCTCAACGCGGCTGACGGAGCGCCGGTGCTCGACGCCTCGCCCTATAACGAATGGGTCTATTGGGACACGCTGGGTTACGGGAACCTGCCTTATGATCTCGTGCTGACCAATCAACTGATCGCGAGCGCCGAATACTACGGTGTCGATATACATTCGGCCATACGCGGGGGTGTCACGGTAGGCACGACTTCATACAGCCGCGCCGGCAAGTATGGCTCCTACATCGTCTTCAGCACGTTTCCGTTCCAGGACAATTCAGAGACCACCAGACAACTGCGCGGCGGTGAACAATACTCGGAAGAGGACGCGGCAGAATTGGCAGGTGCATATCTGGCGCACGAGCTCGGACATCTGCTGTTCCAGCTCGGCCATCCGTTCGGCCAGAAGGCATGCGTCATGAATCCCGTCAGCATGTTGCGCTTCCGGGAATGGTTCAGCCATATCAACAGCAGTGAGTGCCCGATGGGCAGCCGCCCCGAAATGACGGCCGGAGCGATTCCGCCCAGCTTCAATACGGAATGGGTGCGCATGGCTCAAGAGGCCAAGTGAATTGGCGCGCACATTCGAGTTTGCACAGAACCTTATGCCGCATACGGTGTCGTACCCAGCACAACATTAACCATCCCGTCCGTGGTGTTGAATTGAACAGGTTATGAATCCAGACGTGATGAGCGGCTTTTCTTCGGAGGCCCAGCATGGAATTGGAAGACTCGATTTTCAATGCCCTGCACATGTACACCAAAGTTCTCTCGGTTGCGCTGGGGTATCGCGACCTGTTGACCCGGCTCCATTCCGAACGAGTGCAAGGCATTTGCAGGGAGATCGGCATGCGCTGCGGCCTGTCCAATAACGAACTCAACGCGCTTCACATCGCGTCTTCGTTCCACGATATCGGCAAGATCGGGATACCGGACCACATCCTGCAAAAGCCCGCGCAGTTCGACGACGGCGAATGGGAAACGATGAGGCGGCACGCCGAGATCGGGGAGAAGATCATGGCTGCCACCGAGCTCCGTGGTTCGCAACAGGCCGCCCAGGTAATCCGCCACCATCACGAACACTACAATGGGCAGGGTTACCCGGACGGACTCTCGGGAGAGGATATTCCAATATGCGCGCGCATCATCTCCGTCGCCGACAGCTATGACGCCATGGCCGTGACGAGGTCATACCATCACGCC
>JAKBDW010000132.1:0-3398 GCA_021834245.1 Pseudomonadota bacterium | reverse complement strand
CCGGCTCAGCCTGGGGGCGTCTTATATCAGCTTCGAGCTCAAGAACCCGCAGCAGCAGTACCGCCTAGCAGGACTCGACTTCGGATGGTCGAGCCGTTACATCGAATTGAGCGGTGAAGGCATCTACCGCACGGGCAGCGGCCGAAGTGTTCCCGAGGAGTATGGTGGATACCTTCAAACGGTAATTCCACTGCCTCAACATCTGTATGTCGTAGGCCGCTACGAGCGTTACAGGATTTCGTTGCCGAGCCAGATCGTGACACTCCGCTCGTTCGGTTTCGATTATCGCTCGGTCGCCGGTATTGTACTCAAGCTCGAGTATCGCGACGGAAATAACAATACCGATCTTGCGCCGAACGGCTGGCTCGCCTCGATCGGCGTGCTTTTCTGACTCATGTTGCTACCTCGCCGCAAAGTCTTCATGTTCCTGGGCGCTCTTGCCGCCTGCTGCAGTCTAGCGGGCAAGTCACTTCCCGCGCGGGCGGTCGAATCCAAGATCGCGGTCATCGTTTCGCGCCGCGACAAAGGGACGCTGGCGATCAGTCCGAGCATGCTGCGCGACATATATCTGAAAAAGACCTTCCTCGATCAGCAGGGCCACGCTTACATACCGGTAAACCTGCCACCGGACAATACGTTGCGACGCGCATTCAGCCGCTCCGTCATCGAGATGAGCGAGTCGCGATTGCAGGACTACTGGAACCGTCAGTACTTCCAGGGTGTCAGCCCACCATACGTGCTCGGGTCCCAGGCGGCCGTTGTCGAGTTTGTCGCCAAGACGCCGGGCGCCATTGGCTACGTCGAGCCATGCTTCCTCACCCCGGACGTCTATACGGTGCTGCAGCTCACGCTGGACTGGACGCCCCCTGCGACATCTGTGGCGCAATGCCGTCTGGCGCCCAATGCGCAGCACTGAGCAGCGCTAGGCGTCGCCTTCCGCCCTCCCGGACCGCGCGACCGTGCAAACCTTTGCAGACAAACCTTGCAGTCTGCAGGTTTCGGCAGCCTAAACGATGCCGAGGTTTCGTCATTTTCCATCGGTAAATCAGAATCTTACGTGCTTGGCACGAACCTAGCTTACTGCCTGAAGTGACCTACTTCCGCAGGAGCGTCCAGTGCCTTGCTTCCTGGCCGATCGCCACGTCGAGTCCGTACAGCCCCATCCCAGTGCAGTGGAAAGCTGCTGCGCCACCGGGACACGGGCGGATGTCGATCCGGGGCGGGCGATGCCCGCGCTGAATGAAGTGCTGTCCCTGAAATGGCGTGGCCATCGCGGAGATGCGCCACGCAGTCCCCTCTGTCCGAGGGGACACTCATTGCTGATGAAGAACGTCGTGGCGCAAAGCACCGCACCGCGCGCCATCGCGCGCGCATATTCATGGCGAAGTCCGCGTCGCCATGAGCGGCCCATCGATGGTGTTCGCGACGGAGGCGAACAACGTGACGCATGACGTATGGATACCCCGAAGCCCTGCTAATCATGTCGATTGGAGCGACCCGCATCTGCAAGCGTTGCTCAAAAAGAGTGAAGGTTGGAAGGTGGATAACAGAGGCAGCTTTGTTTCCAAGAATGTGACGGTGCACCTCAATGGAAGCACTTCTGTCGCAAAGCATGGAAAGCTGGTGCGGACACAAAACGATGTCGTAGTACTTGAGACGAGTTTTCCAATAGGTATTAACGAGCTTTTGCGCATTGACTGGCCTTATGGCGTGGGATTCAAGATTCAATGGGTACAAGTCATCAAAAGCCGAACCGCACAGCGGCGTGATGACCATGACAAGGGGGTACATATACATTGGCTGCGTGCTTGTAATTCAGCCCGATGACATGAATAGCGAATGTACATGAGAGCCGAATCCGAAATCGGTATCGATGGGCAGTGCATTGCGCGGCGTCTACTTTTTTCGTCGGTCAATCAGCTGGCGCAATTAGAGCAGTGATTCAACAGGCAACGATCGTGCTGGACCGTTTGCGCTCGAACATATTATTGAAACCGCGTTCTGTACGCGATCACGAACAGTCATCAATCATTCGCTCGACTTTGAATTTATCCGAATGCATAAGCCATGATGAGACGAAATGCACAGTAATATTGACGCGAGTCAGGATCATGTGGGCAGCGGTAGATTCGATTTGATGCGTCGTGTACAAACTAATAATCCGTGACGAGCGCGTGAGCGCGCGCTTAACAAAAAGTATCGCGCTATCTGTTTTGCAATAAAACATACGGGAAGGCTGATCTATGTTCACTTCACACAGTGAGTTTTCAAGTCTCCATCTCGGCCGGAGCGGCAAAAGAATTGCTCACGGTCCTGAACGGGCTCCGTTTTCCGGCAGGGAAGCGAAATCCGACGGTGTCGTGAAAGTGGTTCTCTATTCTCATGATACGTTTGGCCTGGGGCACCTGCGACGCAACTTGGCTATCGCCGCCCGATTGCTGGATTGCGGCGGAAAGTTTTCGGTCCGGCTCCTGACGGGATCCCCGGTTATCCGCCGGTGGAATCTCCCGGAGGAGCTTCGGGTCCACCCTCTGCCACCGGTCGTCAAAACCGGAGCCGAGCAGTACGCAGCACGCGATGGCAATCAGCTGTTCGGGATGGTCAAGGGATACCGCGAAGCGCTGATTCTCAAGGTCATCATGAGCTACCGGCCTGATGTGTTCCTGGTCGACCACGCTCCTGCCGGAATGAATGGAGAGCTGCTTTCGACGCTGGCGCTGATTCGCCGTGAACTTACCCATACGCGAACCATCATTGGCTTGCGCGATATTCTCGATAGCCCGGCCATCGTGCAAAAAATCTGGCGTGAGCAGGAAATCTACCCACTGCTCGAGCAGGCTTATGACGATATTTTCGTCTATGGCAGCAGGGCGCTATTCGATGTGGCGGAAGGTTACGGTATGTCCCCTGCGCTCGGCGCGCGCGTTCGCTACTGCGGGCACGTCGTGGCGGCGCCGGCTGCGCATGCCCGTTCCACGGGGCAGGATTTGCCTTGCTGGAATCTCGATCGCCCGCAGGGGCGTCCGGTGGTGCTGGTGACGGCAGGCGGCGGTGGCGACGGTTTTTCCCTGATGGACGCCTATCTGCGGGCGCTCGAGCATCTGCCGTTGGGCAGCGTGCATTCCGTGGTCGTCACCGGGCCGCTGATGCCCGGTGGCGAGAGTGACGCCCTGCGCCAGCGGGCTGCAAGCCGGTCGGATGTCGAGCTGGTGGACTACACGACCGATCTTGTGCCCAGCCTGCGCGCGGCCGATCTGGTCGTGGCGATGGCGGGATACAACACCAGCGCCGAAATCGTGGCCCTGCGCAAGCGCGCCATTCTGGTACCGCGCGCCGCGCCGCGAGCCGAGCAGCGGATGCGCGCGAGCCTACTGGCCAAACTGGGTGCCGTCTGGAGC
>JAKBDW010000260.1:0-3406 GCA_021834245.1 Pseudomonadota bacterium | reverse complement strand
CTGACGTGCGTTCATTTGCCAGCAACAACTCTAATAACAAACCAAAGAGAGCAATCATGTCTATTCAACGAGTCATGACACTCACATGCGCCGCCGGCGCGCTTATGGTCTGTTTGAATTCGAGTCAAGCCCGGGCTGACTCTGTGGGCAGCGAGACCGCCGCGGGAAGCAATAACTCATCCGAAACGCTTTCCTACATGGGCACATCCAGTAATCACAAAGCGACAGGCAACGGCCTTAACTGGAATCTCAGCTACGGAAATTACCGCATCAAAAGCATAACCCCCGTCACCAAACGCCAGATTGTGGACAGAACAATAACCTACTCCGGAGGTCTGGGATGGGATCAATCCAGCTGGGAACTGGGCAGCGATCTAAGTTATTCGCGCACAGCGGCGGAAGACTTGAACTCCTTCGGTCCTGATGCCTACCTGGGTTACACCTTCGGGCCCAAGCATGATTCCGCCTCGGCTCCGTCCCTCGAAATCAAAGGTACCTATGCGGGACAACGCTACACCGCGTATTTCCACAACCGCGTTGCGCCATTGACCATCACCCAGTCGGCCGGCTCGCTCGAGGCGGTACTGACACCCGTGAACTGGGGCTCGATTTCAGAAACCTACACCGCCTATTCGTACAATCGCGACATCAAGCGCATCAGCGCGCTGCTCGACTCGACTCGCGCCATAGTCATCGGCCTTTCACACCCGTCATCAACGGTGTTCGGTTTTCCATCTCATATGTCGGAAGCCACCCTGACGCTCGGACCATTCTCCAAGTGGACGTTCGAGCTTGATAGTTCCTACATGATCAGCGCGGTCAACAAATCAATTACGCATGCCACCCGCTATCAGCTATCCCGCGATATCGGAAACTGGACGTTAGGTGGCGGCGTTGAGCACGACAGCATACCTGCAAGCGGCGGTCAGAATCTCGGTCTGCTCAACATCTACTATAATTTCTAACAAACCCGCCGCCCGCAGTTGACTGGTTCCTTTACAGTCTAGCGCCGGCGCGCCGGCGTTTTCTTGACACGCCGATTGCCGCTCGCAGCGCTCTTGCGCTTTTTCACAGGTAGTTTTCCCGCTGCTTCCGCTACCTGCATGCGGGCAATAAGATCCTTGTCGTGCTCGTCTCGATAGGGCTTGAAATCAAGATCGTCGGGCACGCGGGTCAGACGTTCGTCGCCAATCGACTTGACGTAGCGCTGCATGAAGCGATCATAGGCGGACCACAAAATGCGGTCGGCACGAACTGCTGCCTCTTCCGCCCGAGTGGCAATCTGATGAGCATGCAGGTAATGCAAATTCAGCTCGTCGATCAGGGTCTTTTCCACCGTTTCATGCAGGATGAGGTAACGGTCGATAGCGATCTTCTTTCCCTGATAACTGAAGATTTCGGGCAAATGGCGGTCGATATAGATGGTTCTTCCATCCTGGCTGTAGCCTGCGAGATAAGGCACGTCGTAACTGCGATCGAGCCGGATTCGGCGCAAGATGGCGTCGAGAGCCCGGTCCAGCATCAGGCCCGACACATACCAATCGGGTCTATTGAGCTTACGGTGTGCGGCAATGGGATGGCAGCTGCATTTCGGCACGGTTCGTCCTCCGGTTGTTGTTGCGTGGACTACTATATTAATCGAGGAACACGCATCTGGCGTTATCCTCAATCTGTAAGGCAATGCGTCCGGCTGTTTGATCCATATCAAAGCACTCAAAACGTCAAATAGGAGATAGTTGCGTCGCAGACCATCTGACTCTACGTTGACGCACCGTACCCGCCATGGCGTGCTAATTTTTGCACCCGCGGGGTCAGCAGCCGCAAGCATTTTCGAGACTTTCTGGCACTAAACTTGCACGTTTTCTTGGACAGCCAGCGAAAGGTAAAGGGATTTTACTATGGCTATCGTCGCGCATCTCAGTTTGCGACTGCGACTGCTGTTGCTGATGCTTTTCGCGGTGCTGCTGCCTACTGCGGGATTCCTGCTTCATATATCCGCTGATCAACATCGGCTCGCGGAAGCGATGGGGCAGCACAAAGCCCTGCACCTTGTACAAAGCGCATTCGCTGCGCAGAACACCATATTCAACACCGCTTATCTGTTGCTGTTGAACCTGTCGCGCCAACCGCTTATCGATAAGCTTGCCAGAAGCCAACGTTGTCAGACCGCGTTGCAAGAGCTGCTCAAAACGGAGCCGTACTACACGAACATCGGCATCGCCAGCATCGACGGACGCGTGCTCTGTAGTGCGCTTCCGGAACGCCACCCAGCCAACATTGTCGACCGCGCGTACCTTCGCCACACTCTTGCGTCTGGCGGCTTCCGCGTCGGGCGTCTGGCCAGCAAGAGCAGCATTAACCTCGCGGTCCCGGTTTTTAATGCTCGCGACAAGCCCCGCTTTCTCCTATTCGCCGCTCTCGATCTCTCCCGACTGAACCAGATTATCGCGCATATACCGGCCCCTCCCGGCTCCATTCTGCTTTTGGCAGACAACAAGGGATCGGTACTTGCGCACGTTCCCGATCCGCAGTCATGGACCGGAAAATCGATTGCGCAGACGCCGCTCATGCAAGCCATCCTCGCACACCGGGGAGATGGCACTGCTACCATTAGCGGAACCGACGGTATCACCCGGAATTACAGTTTCGCTTCGCTTCCCATCGGTTCCACGGATTCCGTATATGTCGCCGCCGGCGTCCCCGAAACATCCGCATCCCCGGCGACAAACCGCTTGCTGCTCCGCAGCGGCGTTATCTTCGCTCTTTTTGCGCTGATGGCGCTCGCAACCGTATGGGTCGGAAGCGATTATCTCATCGTGCGTCGCATGAATGCGATTCGTCGGGCGGCCGGTCGGCTCGCGGACGGCGATATTTCCGCGCGTACAGGCCTGCAACATAGTACCGATGAATTGGGAGCTGTGGCACATGGATTTGACAACATGGCTGCAAAGCTGCAGCGCGATCACGCCCAGCTGGACGCCGTCAACATTGAGCTAAAGCGCATCAATCATGCCTTGAAGACATTAAGTTCCGGAAGCCGCGCTCTGATTCGTGCCGTCGACGAAAAAACGCTCCTGGCGGACATGTGCCGCCTCATCGTCGACACCGGCGGGTATCGGATGGCCTGGGTGGGCTACATTGAGCATGACGCCGAAAAGAGCATTCGGCCAGTGGCCAAAGCCGGGCTAGAAGATGGTTATCTTGAAAACCTGAATCTCAGCTGGGCGGATACCAGCCTTGGCCAGGGTCCGGGCGGCGTGGCGATCCGCAGCGGTGTTCCTTGCATCGTGCCTGACATCCTTACCGACACCCGATTTGCCCCATGGCGCAACGATGCACTTCGTCGCGGTTACGTCGCCAACATCTGCCTCCCGATCAAAGTTCACGGCGTGGCAATCGGGATCCT
>JAKBDW010000404.1:0-3406 GCA_021834245.1 Pseudomonadota bacterium | reverse complement strand
GCTCGGACGTGGAAGCAAGATTGCGCGCCAATGAAGCTGTGGACCGATTCTATGACCAGTCCGACAAATTTCGCAATGTGATCTATGAGCAGTCGGACAGTCTTGCACCGGCCGCCAAGGAGTTCGGGCTTAAGGTCATGGAAAGCGACTGGTTCAGCCGCGCAGGGGGCAGCGGAATCGCCGCGAATCCGAAAGTGGTAAAGGCCGCGTTTGATCCGGATGTTCTTGCGCAGGGTCACAACAGTCACGGCATAGATCTGCAGGACAATGTCGTCGTCGCCCTGCGTGTCGTTGGGCACAGGCCAGCTGCCACCAAGCCGCTGTCTGCAGTGCATGATGGCATCGAAAAGCAGCTGAAGATGCAGGGTGCCGTGATTCGTGCGGGACTGGCGGCCGAGGCTGCACTTAAAGCCCTGGGGCAGGGCGTTGCCTTCAATGCCGAGATGCGGCAGCAGGGCGCGACAATCAACGGACCAGTGACCATCACGCGTGAACAGGCGCATGGTCTTCCCCCGGCTTTGGTCGGGGCGCTATTCGGCGCGGCGCAACCCGTCGCCGGCAAGCCGGTCTACGGAAGCGCAGATCTAGGCAACGATGGTATTGCGCTGTTTGACCTGCAGCAGGTTGAAATGGGCAAACCGGATGCGGCGTCTGAGGAAGTGAAAGCCGAGGCAGTGCGTCTGCTGACTGCCCGTCGCGGATCTGACTACTTCTCCAGCTATCTGGATAGCCTGCAGCAGAAAGCAAAAATCAAGATCTACCAGAATCACCTGTAATCAGCCTGAATCCGCGCGCCAGCCTTTGCGGCTGGCGCAGGTCAGGTTTCAGGCAAAAGCGTGTCCGATTCCGACCGTATTGAAGCCAGCGTCGACGTAGGTGATTTCGCCAGTGACGCCGGAAGCGAGGTCGGAACACAGGAATGCCGCGACATTGCCCACTTCCTCAATGGTCACGCCGCGGCCGAGCGGCGTGGATTTCTCGTAGTAGTCGAGCATTCTCTTGAAGTCACTGATGCCCGCTGCGGCCAGGGTGCGTATTGGCCCGGCGGAAATGCCATTTACGCGGATTCCCTCCGGTCCCATCGATTGCGCCAAGTAACGCACATTCGCCTCGAGGCTGGCCTTGGCCAGTCCCATGACGTTGTAGTGCGGTATGGATCGTACTGCCCCAATGTACGACAGGGTAAGCAGGGCGCCGGAGCGGCCCTTCATTAGGTCACGTCCGGCCTTGGCCAGTGCGGCAAAGCTGTAGGAACTGATCTCGTGGGCCGTGATAAATCCCGCGCGCGTCACCGCATCGACGTAAGATCCGCTCAGTTCCTCGCGCGGCGCGTATGCAACCGAGTGCACGATGATATCGAGGCCATCCCAGCGCGCGCCCAAACCGGTGAAAACCTCCTTTATCTGCTCGTCACTGGCAACATCGCACGGCAGAACAATCGAGGAGGCGGTTTCGTCCGCGAGTTTCTGTACGCGGGACAGGAGTTTGTCATTCTGATAGGTATAGGCCAGCTGCGCGCCTTCGCGGTGCATCGCTTTGGCTATCCCGGTCGCTATCGAGCGTTCGCTGGCTACGCCGACTATCAGTGCTCGCTTCCCGGCCAAGAATCCCATGGTACCTCACCTGTATTTTGATATGGTCAAAGGCATTGTGCGCGCCGCCAGGCACGCGGCCGGCTGCGGCAAAGGCGTTACACTACCGGAAAACGGTGCAGGCTGGAAGGGTGATAATCAGCGCCGGTTTGCGGTATTGTCGCGCAGAATCCGGTAATGGGGCGACGCAGGACGGTGATACTTGGGGATCGCAGTCAAAGTGGCCGTAGTGCTGGGCCGCTGGCATGCGCCAGGGCGCATTTTAATGGCGGCATGCGTGCGCGGCATGGGTGCCGCAGGGGTGAGGCCAGACGTTGACGGCAGAGCATAAAAGCGCTGCAGGTGAGGTGAATCGGTTCCGGCGTTCGGGGTCCTGGTTTGCTGTTCTCTTGGGGCTGATTGTCCTCTTGGCGAGCCTGCCGGAGCAGTTGTTTGCCGAGTGGAACGACCCATATCCGGCAGCTGACAGTACGCGCAATATCTTTTATTCCGCGTTCCAGGAACGGCCGAAACATCTTGATCCCGCGCAATCCTACAGTTCCAACGAATACGCATTCATCGCGCAGATCTACGAACCGCCGTTCGAGTACCAGTATCTGCGTCGCCCTTATACGCTCGTGCCATTGACCGCGCGCAAGATGCCGGAGCCGGTATATCTGGACAAGGAGGGCCGGCAGCTGCCGGCGAATGCGCCCTCCGGGGAAATCGCCTACAGCGTGTACACGATCCACCTCAAGCCAGGCATCATGTATCAGCCGCATCCGTGTTTTGCGCGCGATGCCTCCGGCAAGTTCCTGTATCAGTCACTCACGCCGGCGCAGCTTGAAGGCGTGCGGACGATATCCGCATTCAAGCACAGCGGCACTCGTGAACTGATTGCGGCCGACTATGTCTACGAAATAAAGCGCCTCGCCAGTCCGTGGGTGCATTCACCGATTTTCACATTGCTCAGCAACTATATCGTCGGATTCAAGCGTTTCGCGAAAACCGCAAGTCACCTACGCGCGCAGCTGCCGGTAATCGACGGTCAGCCGTCCTACCTCGACCTGTCGAGCATCCCCATGGCGGGGGTCAAGATCATCGACCGGTATACCTACAGCGTCACAATCCGCGGGAAGTATCCACAGTTTCTCTACTGGATGGCCATGCCATTTTTCGCCCCGATGCCGCCGGAGGCCGATCACTTCTTTTCGCAACCGGGCATGGCGCAGCGCAACATGACGCTCGACTGGTATGCGGTCGGCACGGGACCGTTCATGTTGACCGTCAATGATCCCAACCGGGTGATGGTACTCAGGCGCAATCCGAACTATCACCCGGATTACTATCCGCGCCACGGTGAACCGCAGGATGCAGCGCGCGGACTGCTTAACGATGCGGGCAAGCGTCTGCCCTTCATTGACGAGGCGGTGTTCAGTCTGGAGAAAGAGCAAATTCCCTACTGGACCAAGTTTCTGCAGGGCTACTATGATTTGTCGGCCATCTCCAAGGACAGCTTTGACCAGGCGATACGCTTTACTTCGAACGGTCAGGCCGGTTTGACCGAGTCGATGCGTGCCAAGGGAATTGGCCTTGTGACCGGGGTAGCGCCATCGATTTTTTACTATGGATTCAACATGCTGGATCCGGTTGTCGGCGGCAATTCCCGGCGCAGCCGCCTGTTACGCCGCGCGATTTCCATTGCCATCGATACGGACGAATATATTTCGATATTTCGCAACGGTCGCGGCATACCCGCGCAGGGCCCCTTACCGCCCGGCATATTCGGTTATGAGAGCGGTTGCGCCGGGCGCAATCCCTACGTCTACGACTGT
>JAKBDW010000511.1:0-3413 GCA_021834245.1 Pseudomonadota bacterium | reverse complement strand
TGGATATCGCAAGCACGAGTATCCAAAGTGACCAAGATTAGCACTAAGGTTCTGATTGCTGCCGGTTTCGCTGCGGCGATCACCCTCAGCGCGGGCGCGGCACTCGCAGAAGGAACGCGGACCCAAGCTCTGACCAAGATGATTTACGTCGTCCCTGACAATATGGGTCTCATCGGTCCTGTCCTCAAACACCATCACAGCTTCTTGCCGTCAAGTTTTGTGGCGAAGCCGGGCAGACCTATACGTTGGTATTTATCAACTATGACGACATGCCGCATAGTTTCTCCGCGCCCGGGCTATGTGCGAACGTGATCGTAAAGCCCGGCACCCACAAAAACGGATGCTCGGAAGTCACTCCCACCGAAACCACCGACACGTTGACTCCAACGAAGGCGGACCAGTACCGCTGGCACTGTAACATGCCTTGCGATACTGCCTCCGGCAAGGGTTGGGCGATGAAGGCCAGCGCCACCGGTTAAGATGCCATCGGTTATATGGCTGGGTATGTCGTGGTAATGTAACCAGCGCGCCAAGACGAAATATCTCGGGTGCAGCCGGAAGCAACGGCTGCACCTTTTTCAATTTGAGCTCGCAACGTGCTTGACGCTAGAAACATGCCAGAATTCACTCCCCGGTGGGATCTATGTAATTTCCTGCAAACGTCCCGCTTCCCTTATACTTCAGGGCCTTTACCAACTCGGCGCGCGTTTCAAGTCAGGGGCAGCAATGCCACTTCAACTAGGAGGTCTATACTTGGACGCAATGGCTGCAGCCTTCCGCTGCATCGCAGTGAACTCTGCCGAAGAGAAGGCCTGAATGGTGCGCACATTGGAAATGACGCCCTGACAGGCAGCAACCATCACCCCCGGAAGAAGGGATGTCGCATCGTCAGCTGTCGCGATAATCATGAAATCGGACGGTCCAGTTTTCAAATAATAGGCTTCCATCTTGGCACCAGCCGCTTCGACAATTCCTCTCGTGGCAATTTCACGGTCGCTGGGGTTTGCCAACATTCCCTCCTTGGCCTTTGAAGTGTAGCAGAGAGGCGGTGATGTAGACGCCACCGTAGGCCGCATACGCCCGCCCGGCGAAGGCGGTATCGACGCGTGTCAGAGACGATTCAAAGAGAACAAGGGCAACGATCCCCAGCACAGCCCACCAGGCCGAGCGGTTGAGCCACAAGATAGCCCAGAAGGCGAAGCAGCCGACGATCTCAAATATGCTGCAACGGCACAAATTGCCAGGGTCATCGCCGGAGCATCCCGCCGCTACCGTGGCAGACTATTGCGCCGCCGTTCTCACCGTTTCGGTCAGGCGCTTCTAATTCACTTGATCCAGCACAAAATCGTCCCTCTCACGTAAGGAACCGTCAATAGGCGCGCGGTTATGTTGGCATGGGCACGAAGCTCTGACGTGAGCACTCATTGTGGCCCGGAGTCTGCCCCAGGTTCGGCACGAGACTCAATCGTGAAATGCTGCGGCGAAGGGGTGAGGCAATGCAAATTCCGCGCGCACCTGCGCTCGCCCCGGCTCCGACATCTTGCGCGCGGCCTTCGTGACGATTCGGAGGAGTTCCTCTTCGGAGCGCCCTGCCGCGAAGGGCGTGAAATACCAGCGCAGGAAGACGAAACAGATGACGTCCTCCAGCGCCTGAACTTCGGCGTCGCGCTTGATCCCTTCCTTGCGCACGAGGGTGCCAACCCGGTCTGCATCGGCGTCACTATACCCCGCAGCGCGCATAATTGCGCCCAGCCGTTCACCGTGGCGGCGTGCTTCTTCGCGCCGCCACTCCAGATACCCCTCACGCCCGGCCGGGAAGTCACTGCGCGGCAGCAACCAACGCTCGATATGTTGGCCACGCGCCGCGATCCTCAGAAGATCCGGAGCATCGGGAAAAAGGCGGTCAAGTTCGATCGTCATGCGCTCACCATAAACAAGCGCAGCGGGGCGTCCGTTGACAGACTTGGGATCACCAGCGTTGGCCGTGTCAATGGCAGCAAACACCGTCAGGATTGATGTCATTGGCCGCGGCTCCATGCGAGGGTCCGATCTTTGATGCTGTTCAGAACAATATTCTCAGACTCCGGTCTCGAAGTCACGATCACGCGTCATTTCCATCCATTTTTGTGCTGTTCCGCGGGTAGCGCCGGGCCGAGGGGCGCCTAACTGACGACACTGCGTCCATGGTCCCGCTGCCACGGCTGGATCACTCCATCCCTCACGCGTCTCACCCTTCCCTTCCGCCACGTTCACGCCGGGCGGTTTATGCTTGTGATTTTTTCGAATTGCGCAGCGCCTTGATGGCGGCATTCGCGCCTTGCGCGGCGGGGGTTGCACCGAGATAGGCCTGTGCCGCCTTGGATGCGGTGATCGTCGCGCCACTCACCGAGGACGCGGCATCGGCAAGGCGTCCGCCTGACGCCCAATTGGCGGTTCCGGCGATGGCCCCGGTCGCGCCAGCCACACCCATTGCGGCCCCGCCAGCGGCCCCCACTCCTGCGCCAAGCCCGATCGCGGTTGTGTTGCGGGCCATGCCGCTCAAGCCAATCGCCGCGCCGCCGAGGGTCTGGGCATAGGTGGGAACGTCTGACAGCAGGAAGATGGCAATGACCCCGACGAGGATCAGGTTCAGCGCCGCTCCAATGGACGTGATGCCCCCTAAATGTCCGCTGACAAGCCGCCCATCGAGAACAATTACGAACCCGAGCAGCGCACTCGCAACGAGTGGCACCATCGAGGCCGAAATTGTCAGCTTGAGCCAATTGTCAAACAGCCACTTGGTCGGCTGCGTCATGGTGGACGCCAGTGCGAACGGCGCGACGGAGACCATCGCGCCGACCATGATCTTGGCGCTGCAAATGATGATGATACACATCGCTGCCATGATAATGGCGACGGTGAACAGCGCGAGTGAGCCCAAGCCGCCGATGATGTAGCCAACGTGGGCTTCATCGCGCGGCGGGATCAAGCACGGCAGTCCGAGATATAGCGCAGTTTGGGCGGCGCCCTTCGCCTCGTCCAAACCATTCATCTGGCAGCGTCATCGATCAGGATGTTGCAGAAGCAAGTTGAGAGGGCGAGGTTGCTGGTCTGAGCAGAATAGCCTTGCAGAATTGCCATGATGTGGAGTAATTGCAATGTATGTATCGGCGTCAGACAAATCAGACCGTACTGTCCGCGCTTGAGAGCCAAGCGGCCGTGGTCCTCTTGGGGCCCCGACAGGTTGGCAAAACCACCCTTGCGTTGGAAATAGCGGAACAACGTCCATCCGTATACCTCGACCTGGAGCGCGACGCAGATCGGCAGATTCTAGCAGAGCCTGATCTTTACCTGGACGAACAGGTTGGACAGCTCGTAATTCTGGATGAAGTTCAGCAGATGCCGGGTCTGTTCAAGAGCCTCCGTGGGCAGAT
>JAKBDW010000477.1:0-13879 GCA_021834245.1 Pseudomonadota bacterium | reverse complement strand
CGGGGTTGTCCCACGGGCAGCCGCGTGGTGCTCTTCCTGGCGCCAGCGTGACAGCAGATTGGGATTGATGCCGAGATCCCGGGCGACCGCCGCGATGGTCTTGCCTGATTCCTCAAGCAGGCGCACCGCCTCGGTCTTAAACTCCTCGGTGTATTGCCGACGTTTTGCTTCTGTTTCGTTTCTGTCTGACATGACGACCTCCAGTTTCGGTATTGTCCACCTTCATGGGGTGTCTACGAAACTGGGGGAAGTTCATCCAGCAAAACCGTGAGGGGTGAGGTCCGGCACGCAGGGCAAGGTCTTACGCCCAAGCACCGGGCCCTGACGACAGCGCGGCAGGGACGCAAGGCCTTAGGCGTGTCGGGTGGGAAAGTAATCGTGCGCCGAGGCGAGCCGAGGGAAGCCTTGACGGGGAGAAAAGCGAACGGGCATCAGGAAAGGAGCGCCGGTAGCGAGGGAGAAGGGCGCCCCGGGCGGGAATCGAACCCGCACCGCCCGCTCTCTGGAAGCGGCGCTCTCTCCATTAAGCTACCGGGGCGCTCTAGGCAGTCCGCCCGATCGCGTTTCCCCGTCACAGGCCGCACTACCTTGAAAGGGTGGGGGACACGCCGTACATTAAGCAGTAATGAGGCAGAAGCTGCGCCGGTTATCCGGCTTGGTTTTCTGGGCACCTATCCAGTGGGTGTGTGCCGAATAGACTGGATCAAAGGCCGCCCTGGGCGGCCTTTGTCATTTCAGGTGTCCGGCCAGCGATCGAAGCCGGCAGGTCGAGACTCGGCACGAGGCTCGATGGCAAGCCACGAGAGCGCGGTGCCGCAGGCAGGCCACAATACTCTGCAATGTGTTCACGAGGAGAAAAATAACGATTATGAAAGCTACCCTGGTCTATGTTGTGTTTCCGATGCTGCTACTGGCCGGCTGTGCATCTGATTCTGGAATCGCCCCCATTGCCCCCGGGGAATACGAAGTTTCACGACAGGCCGCAACTGGTTTCTCTGGAATAGGGGACCTTCCGGAGGAAGCGTATCGAGAAGCAAACAGCTTTTGCTCGAAGCAAGGCAAGGCAGTTCAGGTCATCAAGACTACGCAGTCGCACCCACCGTATATTCTTGGCGATTATCCCAGGGTCGATGTGCAATTCTCGTGTGTGGATGCAAAGCCGAATTGAGTGTCACTTGGGACAGAGCGATCGAAGCCGGCAGGTCGAGACTCGGCACGAGGCTCGATGGTGCGCTATGAGAGCGCGGCGCCGAAGGCGGGCCGCTAGGTTACTGTGGCTTTGGCAGGAAGCTTGCGAGACTTGGGAACGTTTTGTGCTCGGGGAAGTAAATTGCGCCATGTACCACGATTTCGGGGAAAGGGGTGTTACTCATTCGCCCACTCCAATAGTTGCGCGCGCATGACGCCCAATCTTGCTGGGGGCAATTTAGCCAGGTTGCATCAGCCCTGTGCAGGATCGCGCCTTTGATGACCCGACATTCGTGGACGATTTTTGGTGCATTGGCGAACCATTCTGTTTGGGCTCGTTGTGCCAAAGAATAGTCGTCGAACAGATATATCGTTTTCCCGATGCGCGACGGGAGTCCGGAATATTCCTGCTGCCTAATTTGTTCGAATATCACTTCCTTGGGATCGTTCGATCTGTGTGCCGAATAACCGGTCTGGGCATTGGCGATCGCTGGATCAGCTTCAATCCAAGCGGAAACTGATGACAATGCGCCTTTCCCAACCATGACGTTGTTGTAGAAAGTCATCGCATATGCGCCGACTGCGGGAACAAGGTGCCAATATGGCTTCTCATCCATCTCACGAGGCCCCAAACATGTATCCACCAGCATTTACTCCTCCCGTTCGCAGGCAACCCTGAAGCCGACGGACATCGGCTTTCAATAGGATATTAGGGTTTTTGCCATTCACCCAACGCTAACCCAGGGTTTTCATCTCAAGCCCACGGGTTCTGCTGTTGGTACGCTTCCCTGCCGGCCGTGGCTGCCGTGGACAAGCTGTGTTGTGGCAGCGCGGTGCGAGGGATCGCTCCGCGCAACGCGCTCGATGGTCGTGATGGGCCTGGCGCGCAGGGCAAGGTCTTACACCCGAGCACCAGGTCCTGACGACAGCGCGGCAGGGACGCAAGGCCTTTAGGCGTGTCGGGCGGGAAAGTAAGTTTGCGCCCGCGAAGCGGGTTGCCTTGACCGGGGGAGAGTTGGAGCGGAGAAAATGAGGGAAGCGCTGGTAGCTTAATGGAGGAGGGCGCGCCGGGCGGGATTCGAACCCGCACCTGCCGCTGAGTCAAAGCGGCGCTCTATCCATTAAGCTACCGGCGCGTGCTGACCGAGTTTCTCCGCTCATTCCCCCGGTCATAGGCCGCAGCACCTTGAAAAGGGTGGGGACACGCCGTACATTGAACAGTAATGAGGCAGAAGCCACGCCAGGACACTGACGTGGTTAAGTCAGCACCTAACCCAGTGGGTGTGTGCCGAATAGACTGGATCAAAGGCCGCCCTGGGCGGCCTTTGTCATTTCAGGTGTCCGGCCAGCGATCGAAGCCGGGCGCACTGGGAGCGGGGATACTGAATATCGGGCGTGCAATGTTCCACGTTGCACAATTACAATGTCACTGTATATAGTATATACAGTCATACCGTAATGCGTTCTCGGTGATTCACTGACCGAAGAACAAAAAAAGCCCAAGGTTGCAGCCTTGGGCTTTTTTGTTTAGCAACCGAGAGAGGATTTGCACCTCTACCTGTCAGCGCAACCGGAATACACCGTAATGCGTTCTCGGTCATTCACCAACTGTTCTACCTAGCGATGGAAGCCGCCGCTTTCTGGTTTTGGAGGCCAAATTGCGGTTAAACCACTCGGTTGAGCCGATCTTACTCGGTCGCTGGGTGGGGCTGTCAAACTTTATTTTGGTCTGTGTTTTCCGCATAAGAACCATGCCTCGCGATGTTCCTATAACGCGTTGTGGGGCTGCAAATTGACGCCGCCACCCCTCACCACCACCAACTGAGCAATGATCCTGGATCCGTCATGGGACCTTTCAGTTGTCCGGCCAGCGATCGACGCCGGAAGGGCGAGCCTCAGTACGAGGCTCGATGGGAAACCACGAGAGTGCGGCGCCGTAGGCGCGGACGCCAACGCTATATTGTCTGAATCCGCAGCATTCGCTGCCTAACACCTTGCGCAAAAAACTCGCACAAATGAACGAAAACGCTCATGCTGGTTGTTGCAATTGGAACCGCTCATCAACGCGTCGTCACGGTTATGCCATTGTTCGCCATATCAATGTGCATTTGAATTGTCTCTATATTGCGATCCGCCTCGGCGCGACTTATTTTTCCCTTCTTAGCCCACAGATTGACGATAACGACTGCTCTGCAAAGTAGATCCGGCAGTGAGATAGGCAGGAGGTAAGCGTCTTTGGGTACTTCCATAATGTGGACGAAGAAAAACCAGAGAGCAGCTTCGTGGGCGGTTTCCTTGCCATAGGACTCTTTCTCGATCCCAAACAGCTTTGCCGCTGTCTTCTGATCGAGTTTGCTCACATCTATACCCAGATCAAACAGAGCGCCAGAAATCCTTGCCGCATATAGACCTTGAAAGATTAGCCTGAACGGGTTCATCGCGTAATTACCTTCGGTCGCTTTAACAGACGACAGGATATTGGACAGAAGCCCTGCCTTTGACTCCTGACCGGTGTCCAGCGATCCGCGGACCGTCGAAAATTGGAGGCAGCCAAGGCTAACGTTGCAACGCTAGAGAAAATGCCTATCCTGCGCAAGAGACACGTGATGGCCCCGTGGTAAACACAAATTACAGCCAGTGCATTCCAGTCACCCTCACGAGCGCCAGAATAGGTATGCGCATTCTTCCCTACACCGCCGTCTTCGCGCAAAGAGTCTATTTGTTGCTATCCGTGATCTTACTCCGGCAACGGCATCCCCGGCTTCCACTTGAGCGAGAGTTCTTGGCCTTTGGCAACCTGGGCCTGTGTCATCTTGGTCAAAATGAGATCACGATTCTTTATCGCGTTCGAATTGCCAGAAGCGGCAGCGATGTTTAAAAGCATGTAGGCGACGACGTAGTTTTGTGGAACGCCGAGGCCAGCGTAGTACATGGACGCAAGATAGTTCTGTGCATCGGCGTTGCCTTGATCCGCTGACTTGCGGTACCACGCGGCGGCCTCCTCAAAGTTCTGCGGCACGCCTTGACCCTTGTCATACATCACCCCGACGGCATATTCGGCGTCGGGGTCACCCTGTGACGCGGCCTTGCGGTACAACTTAAACGCTTCGGTGTAGTTTTGCGGAACACCGTCGCCATGATAAGACATTTGCCCGAGGGGGTATTCGGCGTGGACATCGCCCTGTGCCGCGGCGCGACGGAACCACTTCCGCGTCTCGGTGTAGTTTTGTGGTATCCCATTACCGACCAAATACATCAGACCGACGATGTACTGCGCCTTAGCATTTCCATGAGTCGCCGCTTTGTGGGACCACCCGAAAGCTTCCACATAGTCTGAACTTCCCCCAGTTTCGTAGACACCCCATGAAGGTGGACAATACCGAAACTGGAGGTCGTCATGTCAGACAGAAACGAAACAGAAGCAAAACGTCGGCAATACACCGAGGAGTTCAAGACCGAGGCCGTGCGCCTGCTTGAGGAATCAGGCAAGACCATCGCGGCGGTCGCCCGGGATCTCGGCATCAATCCCAATCTGCTGTCACGCTGGCGCCAGGAAGAGCACCACGCGGCTGCCCGTGGGACAACCCCGGGAGCGCTCAAGGCCGATGCGGAAGAACTGGTGCGGCTCAAGCGGGAGAACGAGATCCTGCGCAAGGAGAGGGATTTTTTGCGATCTGCGGCGGCATACTTCGCGAAGGAACGGAAATGAAATTCCGCGCCATCGCAGAACATGTCCGCCGCTTCCCCGTGCGTCTCATGTGCCGGATGCTTCAGGTCTCTGCCGCCGGCTACTACGCCTGGGCAAGACGCCCGCAGAGCACACGATCGCAGCGCAACCGCGATCTCACCGAGCAGATCCGCACACTCCATGCGCGATCCCGCCACACCTACGGCAGCCCGCGCCTTACGCGCGATCTGCGCGAGGCAGGACATCCCGTGAGCGAGAATCGCGTGGCACGCCTCATGCGCGAGCACAGCATCCGGGCGAAAACCGTGAAGAAATGGAAGGCGACCACGGATTCCTCCCATAGGCTGCCGGTGGCAGCGAATACCCTCGATCGGCAGTTTGCAGTCACGGCAGCCAACCGCGTGTGGGCGGGCGATATCACGTACTGCTGGACCGAGGAGGGCTGGCTGTATCTCGCTGTTGTGCTCGATCTGTACTCGCGTGCGGCCATCGGCTGGGCCATGGGACCACGTCTCACCGCGGATCTTGCCACTGACGCGCTCACCATGGCGCTGTGGCGGCGTAAACCCGACAAGGAGCTGCTGTGTCATTCCGACCGTGGGGTGCAATACGCAAGCCACGATTACCAGGATCTGCTCACCGAGCACGCTATCACGTGCTCCATGAGCCGCAAGGGAAGCTGCTGGGACAACGCCTGTGTGGAAAGCTTCTTCGGCACGCTCAAGAAAGAACTCGTGCATCACCGGCAGTACCGTACGCGCGAAGAAGCCAAACAGGACATCTTCGAATGGATCGAAGTGTTCTACAATCGGCAACGTCGTCATTCGACACTCGGCTACCGTTCACCGGCTGAGTTCGAGGCGATCATGAAAGTTGCTTAGCCCGGTGTCCACGGAAACGGGGGAAGTCCAGGAGTTGTCCGACCATCACGCTGGCTTATGGACTGGGCGGCTGGATTGCCACCGCTTGAATGGGCTTTGACGTATGTAGCGGCTGCCAGACCCAGACAAATGACGAAGGCGATCGCCGCAATCCACCGAAAGGTGCTCGGGCCGAACTTGGTCGTAATACCGGCTTCTACTTTGAAATTCCCTTTTTCCAGAGGGCCGCCCCTTGCCTCGATGATTAAGAATCTGGACGATCCCGCCGGTAGGCTTCGCACAATCAGGTGGGTGTAGTACGTTCCTTCGGAGATGATCTCAAAACCTTCCGCGCGTGCGACGGACTCGATCACTTTGCCGGACTTATATGCCTTAGCACCTATATGGACAGCAATATTGGAAACATCATTGTGGGTTCGATTCTTAAGCTGGAGGATATTTATCGTTTTACTCGATTGGAAAATTGCCCAGTTAGCCGCGGCTTTTTCCTGATCTGACGCACACCGCTCCTCAAAGAAATTGCATATGGACTCTGCGCTGTATTGCTCATCGTCGCGGGGTTCTAGAGATAGAGTCCCAGAAGTCCCTTCCGATTCAGGGCTGTATCCGTAACGGAACCGCAAGATGTCAAGCACCAGCGAGACCTTATCCTGTGGGGGTTGTTTGTAGGAAAACTCGTTGGCATTGTCTCCAGAACATCCGAGGTGATGCCGTGTGACCGCCACATCGCTTTTCCAATCACGCTTACCTTCCTTTAAGCGATATACGGGCCTAGCTTCGGTGCTGCGCATACCCCACTGACCGAACTCCTCGTTGACCTTAATGTCTCCGGTGTTGCTGTGATAACAGGTCATGATCTGGTCGCTGTTTTCCTGCCCACCTAGGAGGAATTCACGAAACTTGGCAAGAGTAGGGCTTCCGCCGTAGAAAGTTGATCTTTCGGCCTGGCTGAAATTCACAATGAATAGTGGACGCCCTACCGCGACTTCAATGACATTCTTGGGTATCAGTGCTCGGAATCCCGCAAGGAGTACGTTCAGTGTCAAGAACTCGCTCGTGAAACCGTGAAACGATAAAAGGCTCGGGTCGGCTAGAAATGAAGTCGTGAACCTGCTGATGGAAAAAATCGCCTTCTGGAGACACGGCATATGCGTAGGGCACCTCCGCTGCTCTTTTGTTAATTGAACCAGACTGCGGCCCGCCTTCGGCGCCGCGCTCTCCTGCTACGCATCAAGCCTCGTGCCGAGTCTCGCCCTGCCGGCGTCGATCCCTGCCCGGACACCCGAAATGACAAAGGCCGCGTTTGGTGGCCTTTGATCCAGTCTATTCGGCACACACCCACTGGATTAGGAGTTCAGAAATACGCGTCACAAAGTGGCGTGATCACTGCCTCATTATTGCTTAATGTACGGCGTGTAACCCCCCTTTCAAGGTGGTGCTGTTCCTCGAAGCATAATCATGCGTGGTCTGCGTCTTACGATTCCTATCGGGTACTATTGCGACCATCAGCTTCTCGGACAATGCCGCAATTGACTTCCGCGCAGCTCTTCCGCTGCGATCTGCTGTCTGTTTTTAGTGCCCCAGACAGTCGGCATGAGGCGAGCAAGCTGCGGGTAGTCGGGTTTCAGTGCCGTCGTGATTTTTTGAAATACGTACCAGTCAGCATCCCCCCCCACATAATTCAGCATCGCCCGCACAGCCGGTGATGGCGGTGGTGGGGTCGCTGGGCTTGCGGGCCAGGCGGTACTCGCGGTGAGCATCGCCAGGGCCGCCATGAAGATGCGGACCCGCCTGCGAGGCCTGTTGTCGTCAGGGGTCATGGATCGCTCTCCCAGCATCGTTGTGGGTTCCATTTACTAGGGGACGAATCCAAGATTATGATCGCCCACTACCCGCTCCTCAACCGACAATGAGGGTAAAGCTGTCCCGGTCCGTGGCCGTGTCGTAGTAACCATTCCGCCGCCGGCGGTTGCCGAGCACGGCCGCGGTGTCGCCGGCCTGGGAAGGTTTCTCGCAAAGATGTAGTTTCATGTGGGCGGCTCTTGCGTTTCCGAACAAACCCGCGCAGTTGTAATGAGGTTGCAACAATACTTCGATAATATTGGAATTATGGAACTAAAGAATGCGTGCAACTGTCTGGCGGCTCTCGGCCACGAGACTCGTCTGGTCATTTTTCGCCTACTCGTAGAAGCCGGTCCGCAGGGTCTCAACGCCAGCGTCATTGCCAATCGTCTGGAGTTGCCGGCAGCGACCTTATCCTTTCATCTGGCACATCTTAGGCGCACGGGACTGATTTTTGGCCGCAAGGAAGGCCGCTTTATATGCTACATGGCAAATTACGCACAGATGGACTCACTCATTGTTTTTATGACTGGTAACTGCTGCCAAGGTGCACCTTGCCTGCCAAAGACTGCTGCGTCGACCAAAAGCAAATCACATGACGCTCGAAGCCGGGCCAGGACCGTTGGCGATATCAACCGATGATTGATTGCCGTTTGCCAATGCGCTCTGAATCGCCTCCAGCGACTCGCCCTGAATAGATAGTAGTAAGGCCTCCCAATTATGGATCAAATCAAGACCGTTCTAGTGCTGTGCACAGGAAACTCCTGCCGGTCGCAAATGGCCGAGGCTATTCTTAACCATTATCTCACCGGGGTCGTCCGCGCACTGTCTGCAGGCACGCAACCGCAGCCCGCTGTGGCTGATGGAGCGCTCGAGGCGCTGCGCCTGGCGGGTTTGTCTACAAAGGGGCTTCATCCAAAAAATGTCGAAAGCATTACCGATCGCGATATAGATCTAGTCGTTACGGTTTGCGACAAGGCCAAGGAGACCTGCCCGGTTTTTCCACGCGCGAACAAAACCATCCACCTGCCTTTTCATGACCCGCATGGCGAGCCGCTCGAGGGCTTTGTGCGCGTGCGCGATGATATTCGCGTCCGACTGGTGCCGGCAGTACGTGCGGCACTCGGACTGTAGACTTCCCGGAGACCTTGCATGTCCACCCAATGTGACGCAGCTGTCCACGAAACGGACAGCACAGCCCTGAACCTTTTCGAGCGTTACCTCACACTATGGGTCTTTCTCTGCATTGTTGCCGGCATTGTTCTTGGCCAAATGGCGCCGGCGCTGTTCCAGACGATCGGTCAACTCGATATTGCCGAGGTCAACCTGCCGGTCGGAATTCTCATCTGGGTAATGATCATCCCTATGCTGGTCAAAGTGGATTTCACTGCAGTCCACGAGGTCAGACGGCATGTGCGGGGTATCGGCGTCACCCTGTTCGTCAACTGGCTGGTAAAACCCTTTTCCATGGCCTTTCTTGGCTGGCTATTTGTACGTCACATCTTCGCCGCGATGCTGCCCGCCGATCAGATTGACAGCTATATCGCAGGCTTGATCCTGCTGGCGGCCGCTCCCTGTACCGCCATGGTCTTCGTTTGGAGCCGGCTATCAAACGGTGACCCGCTCTTCACGCTCTCGCAGGTGGCACTTAACGACACTATCATGATTTTCGCCTTCGCCCCGCTAGTAGGCCTGCTGCTGGGAATATCTTCTATTACCGTTCCTTGGGCAACGCTGCTCGCCTCGGTTGTTATCTACATCCTTATCCCTGTCGTTCTGGCACAGCTCTGGCGCAAGTTTCTGAAGGCCAAGGGACGGGAAGTCTTCGATACAGCAATGAAAAAGACCGGTCCCTGGTCAACTTCGGCTCTGCTCGTCACCTTAATCCTGCTATTTGCATTCCAGGGTCAGGCGATTCTTCAGAAGCCGCTCGTGATTGCGATTCTTGCCGTGCCGATTTTGATCCAGGTGTTCTTCAATGCCGCCTTGGCCTATGCACTCAATCGACTTGCCGGTGAAAAACATTCAATTGCATGTCCTTCGGCATTAATTGGCGCATCCAATTTTTTCGAGCTGGCGGTGGCCGCGGCGATCGGTATTTTCGGATTCCAGTCCGGGGCCGCGCTTTCCACGGTTGTGGGCGTGCTGATCGAAGTTCCGGTGATGCTGTTGGTCGTGAAAGTGGTTACTGGCACAAAGCGGTGGTACGAGGCCAATTAGTCGCCTGCAGCGAACAGGGTTCCAGTTCAAACGATGCATTTCAATTGCCTGCTGGGAGGCAGATCCCGCCGGCATCGGAATTCTTCAATCAACGCATGCCGCGACCCGAAGCGGGTATGTTGGCCGTCAGTACGATTTGTAAGGCAAGAATTTCCCGCTCATAACGATTCTGACGCGGTCTCCGTTCGGATCGCGCTCACGGCTAAGGTCGAGAGAAAAATCGATCGCACTCATAATTCCGTCCCCGAACTCTTCGTGAATCAGCGCCTTGATGGTAGTGCCGTACACGCAAATCAACTCATAAAAGCGATAGATCAATGGATCGGTCGGCACTACCGTCGGCAGCGATGCTTTGTACGGTACGACCTGTAGCAGCTGTACCGCTTCCGGCGACAAATGGAAAAGCCTGCCCACCTCCTGAGCTTCCTCCTTGTTGAAAGTCATCTGTCCCAGGCAGCCGGCGGTGACCCACTCCTTGCTTTTACCTACGGCCTTGGCCACATCGGCCCATTTGATGCCCTTGCGGATTTTTGCGGTGATGATTTCTTCAGTCACGTCATTGCGAGTCATGGCAGACTCCTCTGGTGCGATGTAATTCTGAACAGAATAATACCGTACAGGTTCCACCACAAAGGGCCGGATCACATTCACAAGACGTGATAACGTGATTGGTCTCAGCAATCTCTTGGCGCATTTCAATCTGCGATACTTGCCTGTGGCATAGGTCATCCTTTGGTCCGCCAGATCCATCACACGGATGACGGCAACATCTCTGTCGCATTTGTCGAACGTCACGCACCATCGAAGTTGCACCAAGGAAGCGCAACACCATCGCCGCTTTGCTGACTTTGGTGCAGCGACTATGCAAGATCAGGTACTTTTGTCACATTAAGTTATTGATTAAAAACAATATATTAGCTTGCGAATGTATGGCACGGCGATTGCTTGGAAATGTCGCGAGAGCAGATCCTGCTCGCCACGAGGTAACGTGCGATGACAGTTGCAACCGAGTTCCTGGTTTTTAGTCCAGAGAAGCGCAAGATTCGCCCCTCCAACTGGTTTTATCGTCTAATGGAAATCGCAGCAACGCATTGGCAGGGCAGGAATGGACCGCAGCCTTGCCGAACCTGCGCTGCCTGCCCGGACAGCATGTGCTTTGTCTTTCCAACACATCTGCAAAATACCGATCCGGCCATGGTGCGGGACCTCAAGTTTTGTTTGCACATGCTGGACATTCCCGAAATTAGCGCTCGATGTCCAAATAACACAGTCTATTCTTGCGCCACGCACGCAAGCGCCGCCTGAAGTTTCTCTCCGGTCGGGCACTAAACCCGCTGGACGCCTAGTCGCTCGCTGCGAACTAGCTGCCGCAGGCAGGTTTCGTTTCCCCTGCGCATCCACTACGGCGAATTGAAGTGCCGCAGTGTGTTCGATTGACTTGTCTTCAGTTGAACTCCCAATCACAGCGGAGTATCTGGCATTTTTTACTTTTCGCTTGTCGTCTGGGCATGGTGTTAAAGAACCGATATTGTCCAATTCGACCCCGGCATCCGGCAAACACAACGCCCATTGAAGTTGCAGCGCCTCGAATCTTGACCTCAACTGACGCCCCTGTAACACTGCTATAAAGACGCAGCAAGAGTTCCGAGCGATGCGGCCATCGCATCCGGGGCGGCTCATTGATTATCGTTAATTGTGCTGACGTACCAGCGCCTCTGGGCATCACGCCCACCTCCCCAACCGGGCCAGAGCGTTTTTTACCTGCTATAACAGCGCGCGGCCAAGCGGATCGACTAACAAGGTCCTTTAACCGGCGCAGAGACCGGAGAAGACCAAAGCCATGAAGATGCTGACCACCGTCCCTGAAACCTTCTTTGTCCTCTTTGGCGCGGCCGGCGACCTTTCACAGCGTTTGATTGTACCGGCCTTGTTCAACCTCTATCTTGATGGGCACCTGCCGGAGCACTTTCTGCTGCTCGGCGTCGACCGGGTCGATTTTGCTGACAGCGCGCTCGCGGCGCACTATCACGACGGCGTTGCCAGTTTCTCGCGCCGGGGCGCACCGAATGAGGAATCATGGAAGAAATTCGCCGAAATGATCCACTATTTCAAGGCAGATGCCTTCGATCCGGTCGCATACGAGAAGCTGGGGCACAAGCTGAAGGCATTCGAGAACGGTTGGTCCGGCAAGGCGGAACGCATTTTCTACTTGGCCACTCCACCATCGCTTTTCGAACCCATCGCGCAGGGTCTGGGTACGGCAGGCCTGTCGCAGGATTCCGACCACGTGCGCATTGTCGTGGAAAAACCGCTTGGTCGGGACGTGGTCTCGTTCAGCAAAATCAATAGCGTTTTGCGCCAATTCTTTGCTGAACCCCAGATATTCCGCATCGATCATTTTCTGGGTAAGGAGACCGTACAGAACATCCTTGCGATGCGTTTCGCCAATCCCATCTTCGAGCCGATCTGGAATCGACGCTACGTGGATCACGTGGTTATTACGGTTGCCGAAACCCTCGGCGTAGAACATCGCGGCCATTACTACGAAAGCGCTGGGGCCTTACGCGATATGGTGCAGAATCACCTATTCCAACTGCTATGTCTGGTAGCAATGGAACCGCCTGTCATTTATGACGCCGATGATATTCGTGGAAAGAAGGTCGACGTCTTGCGCGCACTGCGTCCGATATCACGTGATCTAGTGCATGAATTTGCCGCGCGCGGACAATATGGCGAAGGCTGGATTCGTGGCTCACACATGCCGTCTTATCGAACCGAACCCGACGTTGCAGCGGACTCGAACACGGAAACCTTTGTCGCACTCAAACTTTTTGTCGATAACTGGCGCTGGCATGACGTGCCCTTCTATCTGCGGACGGGAAAACGCATGGCGGCCGACGTGTCCGAGATCTCAATCCGCTTCCGCGACGTGCCGCACCGCGCCTTCCCCGCATCCATGGGCCAGGACGCGCAACCCGTAAGACTGGTGATCCAAATTCAGCCTGAACAGGGTATCGTGCTTAAGTTCATAGCCAAGGCGCCAGGTTCGCCGCTGCGCCTGCGCCCGGTCGACATGCGCTTCAGCTACAAAGATGCATTCCAGCATGAGTCTCCAGCTGCTTACGAAACCCTTCTTTGGGACGTCATGATTGCCGACGCGACGCTCTTTATGCGGGCAGATCAGGTGGAAACCGCCTGGCAGACACTGTTGCCAGTGCTGGAGGTGTGGCAAAACAATCCAGCCCCGGACTTCCCAAACTATGCGGCAGGCTCCTGGGGACCGGAAGCCGCCGAAGCCTTGGTGGCACGTGACGGCAAGAGCTGGCTTACCCCGTCGCTCGTCCATCCCTGAGACACGAAAAGGACGCCGAGATGATCAAGTCATCCTGCTGGCTAGATGAATCCGTTCGGCGGACAGCATCGCACCGAGATCACATGCCCTTCGGAAATATATAGACCGGGGGCACAACAAACGGCTTGCCCACCTCGAGCGTAATCTGAGCGTGACGGGCGAGCACGATATTACGTGGATCGCCGAAATATGGCGCACCATCGACGTAAGCACGCAATTCCCCAGTAAGTCCTGCAACATCCCCCATATTCAGGGGCTCGCCCCAGATGTCGAAAAAATTGCCAAGCGTGTACTTGCGCTTGTCCGGCGATTCGATATGGATAATGCCCGAGGCGTCATGAGTATGAATCCAATAAAATCCTCGCCCTGCACCAACAAAACCGCTTTGCGCGTAAAACGGTTTGACGATTCCGATACCGTAGGGGATGGCAATCTGCTGACCTTGGTAAAAAAGCGACAAATGAGCGTGGATATGCGTCCCGAACATTTCGCTGCTGGATCCCTGGATACCATCAATCGTCTGCCCGGTTCCACCCTGGTCTGTATCTCCGGCCGCAAACATGGCCTGACCGACTTGGGTGGCCTGAACCAACTGGATCGGACCGCCTTTGGGCCCGCGCGATGCGCTATTAAGGGCAAAAACCGGCCCACTGCAAATGCCCAACAGCACAAGCGACACTGCGAAGAAGCCACTGCGAAGACGTCCCA
>JAKBDW010000426.1:0-3421 GCA_021834245.1 Pseudomonadota bacterium | reverse complement strand
ATGGCCGTCACACTCCAAGAGTTGGCGCAACGGTTTCTCGGAAAGGTCAGGGGAAACGAAGCGCAGCAAATAGAAAGCGTGGCTACTCTCACAAGTGCCGGGCCGCGCGACATCGCTTTTCTGGCCAATCGCAGCTTTGTCGGCTATCTGGCCGGCAGCAAGGCCGGAGCTGTCATCCTGAGTACAGCAGACGCTGCGAAATTCCCGGGGAATGTCCTGATTGTAGACAATCCTCGCCTGTGCTTTGCCCAGGTTGCGGCGCTGTTGCATCCTGAACCCAAGTACAGTCCCGGAATCCATGCCAGCGCCACCGTCGCATCCGATGCGCAGGTGGCGCCGGATGCGTGGATCGGCCCGCAGTCGGTGATCGAGTCCGGTGCGCAGATCGAGGGTAACGTTTTTGTTGGTCCCGGGTGCTTCATTGACAGGGGGGTCGTGATTGGCGAAGGCAGCAGGCTCGTGGCAAATGTCACCATATGCCGCCATTCCGTCATCGGAAAGCGCTGTCTGATTCACCCTGGGGCGGTAATAGGGAGCGACGGGTTCGGCTACGCGCATGATGGCGCGCGCTGGGTCAAAATACCGCAACTGGGTGGCGTGGTGCTGGGCGACGATGTCGATGTAGGTGCCAATACCACTATAGATCGCGGTGCTCTTGGGGATACGGTAGTGGCTCAAGGGGTTAAGCTGGATAACTTAATCCAAATTGCGCATAACGTGCAAATCGGCGAACATACGGCGATGGCGGCGTTCGTCGGGGTTGCCGGGAGCGCTGTTATCGGTAAGCGCTGCACTTTCGGTGGGCGTGCGGGCATCGCCGGGCATCTGGAGATAGCTGACGACGTGCATATTACCGGAACTTCGCTGGTATCGGGTTCGATACTGAGCGCGGGAACCTATTCTTCGGCGATTTCGGCTGAGGACGCCGGAACGTGGCGCAAAAATGCTGCCAGAGTGCGCCAGCTGGACGCGTTGGTGCGGCGGCTTAAAGAACTTGAACAAAAAGTTCAGAGGCTTATTGAGGGAGAAGAACTTGACTAGTTTGGATATTTATAACGTACTGAAACATCTTCCCCATCGATATCCGTTTCTTCTCATAGACCGAGTACTTGAGTACGCGCCCGACGAATCGCTTGTGGCGATCAAGAACGTGACGATCAATGAACCATTTTTTCAGGGGCATTTTCCAAATCGACCGGTGATGCCGGGCGTGCTGGTCGTCGAAGCGATGGCGCAGGCCTGCGGGATTCTCTCTTTTCGAACAGCACAGTCGTTTCCGACGAAGAATTCCGTCTATTTATTTGTCGGCATCGACAAAGCACGATTCAAGCGCCCGGTGGAACCGGGAGATCAATTGCGTATTGAGGTGTCACTAAAACGCAAGATGCATGGGATCTACAAGTTCGATGCGGCAGCCAAAGTGGAAGGTGAGCTGTGCTGCAGCGCAGAGCTCATGTGCACCTACAAGGAATTCGAGTAAGTGATCCATCCGCTGGCAATCATTGATCCCGCAGCTGTCGTGGGAGCGAATGTACACGTTGGCCCTTTCTCCATCATTGCGGCCGGAGTCGAGATTGGCGATGGCACCTGGATCGGCCCGCACGTCGTGATAAATGGCCCAACAAAAATCGGACAGCAAAACAAGATATTCCAGTTTGCCTCGCTGGGCGAGGCACCGCAGGATCTCAAATACGCCGGGGAGCCCACGCGACTTGAAATCGGCGATCGGAATATTGTGCGTGAACACTGTACTTTCAGTCGGGGTACGGTGCCCGGAGGCGGCCTGACGCAGATCGGCGATGATAATCTCTTTATGGCGTATGTGCATGTGGCACATGACTGTCACGTGGGTAGCAAGACGATTTTCGCCAATTGTGCCAGTCTGGCAGGCCATGTATTTGTCGGGGACTATGCCATCCTCGGAGGATTCACCGGGATTCATCAGTTCTGTCGTGTCGGCGAGCATTGCATGACTGGCATCGCAACCATCACCTTTAAGGACATTCCTCCCTACATGCTCGTTTCCGGCAACACCGCCAAACCTTACGGCCTCAATTTGCGCGGGCTCAAGCGTCGCGGCTTCTCAAGCGAAGCGATTGATGCCTTGAGGCGCTCATACAAGCTGATCTATCGATCGGGACTTACTCTGGAACAGGCACTGGAGCGCATGGGAGAATTCGGGGCCGAATTTCAGGAGGTCAGGCGTCTCGCGGACTTCATCAGGCAATCCGAACGCGGCATCGTTCGCTGATTATTATACGCAAATATGTCGCAAGCGACTTCGACCGTACGCATCGGCGTGGTGGCCGGTGAAATGTCTGGTGATCTGCTGGGTGCGCGCCTGATCAAGGCGCTACGGCAACGCCTGCCGAATGTTGAATTCGAGGGTATCGGCGGCCCTGAAATGGAGGCCCTCGGTTGTCGCAGCCTGTTTCCGATGGAACGGCTTTCGGTGCTCGGTCTGACGGAAATCCTGGGTCGATACCGCGAATTGCGCCGCATTCGCAGGAGCCTGCGCCGGCATTTTCTAGCCAACCGCCCTGACCTTTTCATCGGCATAGATTCGCCTGGTTTCAATCTTGGTCTCGAACATGCGCTGCGGCGCGCCGGCATCCGAACGATGCATTATGTCAGCCCGCAGGTATGGGCGTGGCGAAGTTATCGGGTGCGCAAGATACGCAAAGCAGTCGACCGGATGCTCACCCTATTCCCGTTCGAGGAAGACTTCTATCGCGGTTATTCGGTGCCAGTGGAGTTTGTTGGTCACCCTCTGGCCGATGAAATCCCCCCGCATGTCGACATGAATGAGGTCCGGCAGCGACTGAAATTTCCCCTGGATCACATAATAGTGGGGATGCTTCCTGGGAGCCGAGTGAGTGAGCTGCGTGCTCACGCCGATATTTTCGTAAAGACTGCGATGTGGCTGCATAACCGTCACCCGGAGATGCAATTTGTCGCGCCTTTCGTGAACCGCCGTACGCGCCAGATTTTCGAAGACGCGATTCGGGACAATTCGGCCTGGGACCTGCCACTAACCCGCATGCACGGTCATTCGCGAGATGCCATGGCGGTTTCCGATGTGCTGTTGGTGGCATCCGGAACAGCGACGCTTGAGGCATTACTTCTCAAGCGCCTTATGGTTGTCACCTATCGTGTGTCATGGCTGAGCTATGTTCTGATCAAGATGTTTTCGCATGTAAAGCGTTACTCCATGCCTAACCACTTGGCCAAACGGGCACTTGTTCCGGAACTGCTGCAGCGAGACGCCGTTCCGCAAAAGCTTGGGTTGGCCATCGAGGAGCAGCTCGGTCAGGTGGAAGGCGGGCGGGCGACGCTGCAGACGTTCGACCAAATTCACAAGCAGCTGCGCCGGGGTGCCAGTGAACGCGCTGCGGACGCTGTCTTGGCAATGCTCGACCAG
>JAKBDW010000362.1:0-3423 GCA_021834245.1 Pseudomonadota bacterium | reverse complement strand
ACCCCTGCCAAATCATGTTCTTGTAGAGAATGCGCGAGCTCCTGATCACGATTTCCCTGTCATCGAGCACACCATAGGAAATCAGGCGGCCGCGCGCTTCGAGGGCATCGATCAAGGGCAGGACATTGGGACCCCCAACCGAATCCAAAATGGCGTGATACGAATTACTTGTGCCTGCATGTGCCAGTACATCTTCCACTGAACCAGCCGTGACGACCGTGTCGCCGCTTTCACCATTCAGCAGCGCATATCCGCCTCCATTGCGCACAAGCAATGCCACCTGCAGCTGTCTACGACGCGCCAGCCGTGTCAGGAGACGGGCCACAGCGGAGCGTCCAGCTGTGATTAAAATGCGCGAATTCGGCGGCAGATCACATATTGCCAGCAACGCCCAGGCAGTCAGCGGATTGAGCGCAAACTGGCATGCTACCGCATCGCTAACCCCTGGCGGCACGGGATAAATGCGTGCAACCGGAGCAACGACATATTCTGCCCAGGCACCTGGACTGCGAAAGGCGACGCGCTGGCCCGGGGTCAGTCCCGTCACGCCCGCGCCGCAGGTAACAATTGTTCCCGCCCCTTCAAGCCCGGCCACTTGCGGGAAAGCCGGCTTGATTCGATAACGCCCGGAGATGAACAGAAAATCGGCCGGCTGAATCGGATTTGCCGAGACTTTGATCAGAACTGCACCGGGCGGGCAAGCAGGTTGTGGCGCAGCACCCACGGAAATTACGTCTTCCGGGCGCCCAGTTCGCTCAAAGATAACGGCTCGCACGAAATATGGCCTCCAATACTGAGATAGTCACCGGCAGGAGAGCCCAACGGGCATGCCGATTGCGACACGCGCGGGACAAGACACCGGCATACTGGTTCGATGATGAATGAACTCATCAGCACCCTGCTCCGCCGCAGCCCAACTAAGCACCGGGCAAGTTGTCCCAGAATTTACGAGCGGCCAACCATTTCACGCAACCAACAGCAAGCGCCCACACGGTTGTTCTAGCCCTTCACTAAATCCTTAGTCTCTTGCGCTAAGCTTGCTTGCGCTTGTCTGCGTCAGGCCTCGAGCGGGCGGACCTTCGCAATCATCGCGTTCCAGGCCTTTACTGCCTCGGCAATTGCCTGGGCTTCTTCCTTTCCCGCCGCAGACACTGCCGGGCCGAGTTGGCCACATACCGGACAGATTACCCGGTAAACAATTTCCTCACTTCCATCAGAAGCCCTGAGGCTTACGCGCCGTACATCAGCTTCTGCTCCACAAGTACATTTTCTCATTTTCACAATTCCACAATCAGGCCAGCGTGGCGGTCAAGCTGGCGATAGTGTACTGCACCATGTTGACGCGTTGAACCTAGCATCGTCAGGTGTGTTAATCCATCTCGCCGGAAGTTTACCGCAAATCACCGAGAGCCGGCGGTATGCTGCAGCACCTATCGCTTTCCTTGTACTGAACACGCGCCAGGCAACGGACACCGCGCTCTGTCGATCGAAATCTGAAACGACTCTAATTAGTGCATCAGATGCGTGCGCTGCACCACATGCACGCATTCAGCGACTCCGAAGCTCGCCTGTCAAAACTCAAATGTTGGTCCAAGTCCGCGGAAACTCTACGCAAATCCGATTTTTCCAGCAGATGCGCACTCTGGCATGCCGGTTGCTTTAGCGATGCTTGACCACACGCTGCGGACAGCGCCGCTCACAATGGGTCGGCTATCCGCTTCAACGACTTCAGCACGCATTCGATTGAGGAGGTGCGTCATGTCCCAGCGGTATTTCAATCTGCCGGCCGTTTCCTTGTTGCCGCAATCAACCTTCAGCCCCCGCATAAGAAGCGCTCCGGTCGTCAGGCTTGAAAGTCCTGCGACAATGGTTGTGACCGATTTTTCCACAGTCACCCCAATTACAATCACCCCCCAGGCGCCAATCGACATGGCACTGCGCAAGATGAAAACAGCAGGCGTGCGCCTCCTTTTCGTGGTGAACGACATCGAGGAAATCATTGGTCTCATCACCATCACGGACATTATGGGGGAACGACCGATCAAAGTGACCCAGCAGACGCGCCTGCCACGCACAACGCTTACGGTCGCTTCAATCATGACACCACAATCTGACATTCAAGTGTTTGATGCCGCCCGCATAGAGTCGGCGGTCGTCGGCGATATCGTAGAGACCTTGCGCACCCTCGGACGCCAGCATGCGTTGCTCGCAAGAATTGATCGCGACCGCGGTGCACATCAGGTGATCGGCATGTTTTCCACCAGCCAGATCAGCAAGCTGTTGGGGGAAGACGTTACCCAAATTGTTTCGCCGGCCGCTTCACTTTCGGAGATCGTCGAGAAGATCGGCTGATGCGCGGCTCCGCATCGGTTCCCAGACGTGTCTTTTCTGGCAGCGTGCGGGCATAGGCGCACACATGAACTGCGCTTGCAGCTACGTGGCTAGTAGGTAAAAAATGGCCCGCGGGGATGCTTTTGATTCCAGCCTGCGACTTACGCGCCGGTGAAATCAAGCCCCTCCTGGGGAAGCAAATATCAATGCAGGTTTAGCCGACATCAAGCAGCAATCGAAGATCATGGCTGATCGAAGCTGCCGAATCCGAGTCCGTTGCAAGAAGCCGCACTTTTCCTTTGCCGTCAAAGATGAATACCGCACTGCTGTGGGTAACGTCGTAGTCTCCGCGCCTGTTGGGCTTCTGGCGCGTGAAAGCAACACGATAACGCTTGGCCAGCGCCTCGGTCGAGTCATCACTGCCCCGCAGACCGACAAATTCCGGCCCAAATGCTTGCACGTATTTATGAAGCACGGCAACACTATCACGCTCTGGATCAACCGTGACAAATAGTATCCGGGTCTTTGATGCGTTCGCGCCAAGGCCGTGGATGGCTTCTGCCAGCTTGGCAAGGGCGGTCGGACACACGTCGGGGCAGTGGGTATAGCCAAAATAAAGCAACACCACCTTGCCACGATAAGCAGCGGCGTTGACCTCTTGGCCGGCATCATTGGTCAGGTTAAATTTCAGCCGAGGCATGAGGCCCGAAAGGTTGTCCAGTGCCCACGGCTTTGGCTGACTGCAAGCTGACAAAGACAGTAATAGGACAAAGGAAAGCAGCGTCACCCATCGACGTTGACTCATCGCACTGCTGGAAAACTGCATCATTGGCTGTCTGCTCCCTCGATTTTGAAAATTACCTGAAGAGTCTTGTCACCGGAGAATTGCAGCGTCACCGGCACCTTATCGCCTACGCGCAACGATCTCCTGCGTCCCATGAGCATGAGATGGTATCCGTCCGGCGAAAAGTGGAAGGTCCTGCCCGCAATTACCTCGATGCGCCGGACGGAAATCATGGACGACATTCCGTCCTTCTCTGAGCTGCGATGCAGCTCAACTGTGCGAAACACCGGGCTCGACGCATCGACCAA
>JAKBDW010000438.1:0-3423 GCA_021834245.1 Pseudomonadota bacterium | reverse complement strand
CGGGAAATCCGCCTTTTTCGCATGTTCACGGTGTTTTCTCCCCACCCCCCGCCCGCCCCCAGGGGCGGGGCAAGGCTCTGCAAGGGAAGCCGCCTTTAGGCGCAAACCTTGTCCAGAGAAAGGAAAACCATGAACGCCACCTTGTCCGCGAATTCCGACCTTTTGGCCCTGGCCACCGGCTGCACGAAACGCCAGGCCGATAAACTGCTGGCCGACAACAACGGGAGCCTTTTTGCCCTGTTCCACGGCCACCAGCCGCGCGACCTGTTCGCTGGGGAAGGGGCGGCCACCTACAACCTGGCGCCGGCGCTGCAACGCCTGCAGGCGGCGCGCGAGCTGCTTTGCCGGGCGATGGCCGAAGACCTGGCCGAGCGTGAAGCCATGACCTCGCCCAATGCCGTAGCCGATTACCTACGGCTACGCATGCGCGGCCTGGCGCACGAGGTTTTTTATGTGCTGTTCCTCGATGCACAGAACCGGCTGATTGAAGCCGTCGAAATGTTTCGGGGTACGCTCACACAAACGAGCGTTTACCCGCGCGAAGTGGTCAAGGCGGCACTGGTGCACAACGCCGGCGCCGTGATGTTCGCCCATAACCACCCTTCGGGCGTGGCGGAACCCAGCCGGGCGGACGAAATGCTTACTCGGAGCCTCAAGGAGTCGCTGGCGCTGGTGGATGTGCGCGTGGTGGATCACTTCATCGTGGCCGGCCCGAATGTCCTTTCCTTTGCGGAGAGGGGCTTGTTGTAAGAGAGGCATCTTACGGTGCTACAAAAAAGGGCCGGCTTTGCCGGCTGGCGGCGGCCGTGCTAATTTCGATTTAGGATGAGCGTGAGGATTGTCAGCCATGAGCATGGAAACCGCAGCATTACTGGGCATGTCAATGATCGGCATCTTTGCGGTCGGTGCTGTGGCGCTCGCTTTGTGGGTTAATCGTAAGCCCCACAACAAACGCAGTTCGAATTGCTGAGAGACATCGGCTGATCAAATAAATTACAAGACAAGCGACTATGCGCCCAGGCTTAACGGTATTGATCGCATTTTTTCCTGTCCTGGCCGCGTGCTCGGCGGGCGCGCCGGAGGTGTATCAGATCGGGAACGGGGCGCCGGCACCGCAGGCGCCCCCAGTCGCAGTGACGCCGCTCGATGCCTTCATCTTGCATGTCTCCAGCGCAGAGAGCCCGGTGCCCCAGGCGGGTGGCACGAATCTAGAGCGGTACACGGGCTATTACGGCGGCATGTATCAGGGATGCGCAAGAGTGGCCGTCTTAATCGAGCGATCACACCATACAGATAACGTGCTGGTATGCGACGGCAGGATACACGGAGCTACCGCCCCGGTGCCAGCGCTGCCAGACGATGCGAATTTTGTGGCAATGCGCGCGAGCCTATCGCAGAGCGCGTGGGCGACGGGCCGAACTATGTCGGAACTCTATGGTGGTAGCTACCAGGTCATCGCCACGCCGCTTGTCCCGCACAGCGCCGCCGGCTGCGGTTTGGTGGCCTCGATGGTGGCGGCGGGATCGGTCATTGTGGATTGGCGCCAGGATAGGGTGTGCGTGCCGTAAAGCATTTATGTGTCTACGCTAGGAGTCCTTTGATGCTTTTTGCTTTGCAGCTGATTCGTTGTCTGTCGGTGCGGCTCGGGTTAGTGCTGTCCTACCAATAGCTCATTGGCCGCCTGAACCACTTGGGGCCAGTCGGCAAGACTGGCCTTCGTTGCCATTTCAACCTGCGGCGCCATAGCTTTCAGGGTCTCGCCAATGACCTGAATCCGGGGATCCTGGATGCGGCCCTGAGCTTCCAGATCCGCCACAGTCCATTGCGTCTGGCCCCATGAGATGTGTGCGGGCTCGAAGTACCAGGATGCGTGAAATGTTGGAGTCTCTGCTGACACCGGCCCAATGACGCCGGAACGGAGTAGCTGTCCGGTGTCCACGCTGTAGAGCCAATATTGCGCGCTGTATGACAGGTTAGCTGTGCCGTCGAATACCATGGGGCCAGGTCGCGTCCCCTTACCGAGGGCGGCTAGATTTTGGAAGATGCTGTGGTCATGGTTTTGTACCTGCCCGTGGTATCTGACGTCGACTTGTTGCTTCAATGCGATGGCCACCAACGCCGCGTGCCTTTCCATGTACGGAAGTGAAATCAACTGCTGGCTGATCGGTAAGGCACGGTTGATGTCGCTCGGTAGTGGGATAAGAGCCACCGATGACGAATGGCTACCGCCATTGCCCAAAAGCGCCCGCTTGACTGCACCAGCCAGACTAGTTGATGCGATGTTCGTGAGTTTCTGGTCGGTTGTTACCTGTAGTTCCCGACATGAGCTTGCTGCGGCCGGTGATCCTGAGGCGCAGGGGATGTAAGCATCAAATGGGTAAAATTCGGCATGCACAGGAACCCCAAAACCCAGCGCATATATGCCGGTGGATGAAGAAGCGGCATTGCTGGAGACGTGATTAGGTGTTATTGACTCAAAGGGGGGCAATCGTGGTGATGGAATGGCATCTCTTTGATTTACCTGATCGGCATGGGCCGAGCCACACGTAATCAATAATGACAGCGCTGTCCAGATAAATAGGTGTCGCATCGTACTTTCCCTCTAGATGTCGTTACTATTGTTCCACTGCGTGTTTCCATGCCGCGTCCGCTGATAAGTATCCGTAGAGCGTGCGTTCTATTGCTTGCGCCTGTGCCTTTGGGTCAATGTCAGTGATGGGTCGACACTTGCCCGATTGGCTGCAAGGCCGAACGGCAGCTACGAGGCGGTTGCAGGCGACAGGAGCCTTGTTCGTTAGGGGTCGTCTTAGAACACTAATCACGCGTGGGTGGCCACTGGCGGGCCGTATGAACCAGCGTCAATATCCAAACCGTATCGCCGTCGATCTCGTACACCAGGCGATAGCTTTCATGTGTGATCAGATCGCGGGTGCCGGGAATCTTTCCCGGTTTGCCTAATTCTGGATGCTCGGCCAACCTGGCCGCAGTGTCGCTGAGAAGCGCATCCATCGGAGCGGCCGCGCGCGGGTTGTCAGCCGCAATATAGTCCCACACATCGGCGCGGTCTTGCTGCGCTTCAGGCGTCCAAACAACCCTCATGCTCCGCTTGCCACACTGGCGCGCCGTGCGGCAAATTCGGCTTCAACCTCATCGTTCGGCCGGCCCAGACCGGCGCGCATTGATGCCCGACTAGCTTCGACCTTGCGGCGCAGAAATTCGTCATACTCCCGCGCTTCTCGTTGCCGCTGAACAAACTCGCGCATCAGCTCGCGGAGAACCTGGGACGCTGGCCGGTGGGCTGCCTCGGCTTCGGCCATGAACTCGGCACGCAGCTCGGGTTCAAGCTTCATCGTGAAAACAGCTTCTTTCGACATGGCACAATCTCCTGCAACATGATACTAACGTAGTATATACGTTTAGATC